>NZ_JNJM01000068.1:0-1151 GCF_000701645.1 Oribacterium sp. FC2011 | reverse complement strand
AATTTTATTATCAGCTTTGCGCAGAACTGATATATAATCAAGGCGAGAGGTTCATATCTTTCTCGCTGTACTTTAGGAGCAGATATGGAACAATTAACAGGATTGGGGAAAGCCATAGTGGCTGCAGACCCCGATAAGATCCGGCTGGATATGACAGTGAAAAACATCCTTGCATATAAACCATTACTTGCAAGGATTTTTAAAGAGGTTGTATCTGAGTGCCGGGATATGAATTATGATGAGATTGAAGCCTGTATAGAAGGTGACGTTCTCGTCAGTAAAGTTTATGTTGACAGTGGGCTTACAAACGCAGGTGAACGTATTGATGGTCTAAATACGGAAGCATATTTGAACGAAGAAGGTCTGGACAGATACGATATACGTACGTATCTCAGGCTGCCTGGGAAAGATGGTTCAGAATTTATAAAGCTCATCATAAATCTTGAGGCTCAGAACGAAGATAAACCAGGGTATGATTTGCCGCTAAGGGCATTATTCTATTGCTGCCGTATGATCTCTGCACAGCAGGGAGTTGAATTTACGACGGACAGTAATGACCACGTGAAGTATGGCAACATCAAAAAGGTGTATTCTATCTGGCTTTGTACAGAAGCGACGCAGACCAGAGCGAATTCTATCGAGATTTATGTTATTGACAGAAGATTTCTGTATGGCAGTAATGCAGATAGTCCGAGGTATGATATCCTTAATGCTATCATCATTTATATCAGTGAAAAGCATGATTCAGAAAATGCGAAGAATGAAATGATCCGTATGCTTACAGATCTTTTTGATGAAAGGATCAATGGAGCAGATAAAGTCCAAAAATTAAAATCAGAATATGGACTTAACATGACAAGAGAAGTTGAAATGGAGGTGACAAATTTGTGTACATATGCAACAGCTATTGAGAACAAAGGAATAGAAAAGGGAATTCAAACGGGAATTCAAAAAGGTATTCAACAAGGAATAGATAAAGGTTTCAAAAAAGGAATGGAAAGTGGTCTTAAAGCGTTGGTTCAAAGTTTAAAATCATATGTCAGTGACTTTGATGAGTTATATACCGCTGTTATAAAAAATGAAGACTATGAGAAGGTTTCCAGAGAAGATGTAATGAAGTATTATTGTGAAACTGAGACTCCTGTAAATTC
>NZ_JNJM01000067.1:0-1243 GCF_000701645.1 Oribacterium sp. FC2011 | reverse complement strand
GCGCGGAGCAGTTGTCGGCGGCATAATGGTATTTTTGCGCCGCAAACATTGTAAACACTGAGTTTCACGCCCTTTTGGGTGTGGGAAGTATTAGTCATTTAACTTATGCATGTTCTTTGCCTCGAAGAACCATTCGGATTTAGCGTTGGCATATTTATCTCTGCACCAGTCGATAATATCCTTTTGTCCTGTGAAAAGGTGTTCTCCGTTCACGGCTATTATCTTCAGGAACATCTCATCTTTTTCATGAAACCTGCGTCTTCGTTCCAGAGGTTTATACTCTTTAAAGTGATTCTCTTTATCTATTATTTCAAAACTGGAACAGCAGTAATCAATTGCCAGCTGTCCGCGTAATATGTCATTCATTTGTGTTTTTAAAGTCCTTCGCGTTTTTAGATAATGCTGTTATAGAAATCAACCGCCGCCTGTATCTCTTTCCCTGTTGGATGCCCCTTCCTGATACCTCCGACCAAACGAAATGGGCCGAACGTGTCAAATCCTTTGCAGATATATCTCCCTACCTCTTTGCAATTTTTATTTTCTGTTATTCTTGCTATAGCATTAAAGTTGCTTTTCATCGGATTACCGGCCGTAGCAATGAAAAATACATCTTTTCCTGATGGAAGGTTAACCTTGGCAAAATTTAATATCTGCTCATAAAACTTTCCAAAATATATTCCGGAAGCAAATCCGATTTTATCGTAGCCACTTAGATCAAATGTATTCCTTGAAGTAACATCTACTAACTCTACATCCGTATGTTCAGCTGCAATAGCATCTAGTATCTTTTTTGTATTCCCATGATGTTTACTGTAATAAATAATAGCTGTTGCCATATCGACGCTCCTGTCATGTACTATTGTTCTTAGCATATAATATAAGCGTTTTTAATAACAAATACCATAATTGACGTGCTGAAATAGAATTCAAAATTTGACGGTAGCAGGTGTATATGCTACCATCATATAAAACAATGATGACTCTGAGCCAAATATGTTTTTCTCGATCATACCTCAGTAAAACTTATTAGATTCCTAGTATTGGCTTAGACATCATAACTATTCTCACACTAAAGCAAGAAGAAACTCTGCCTTTTAAGAGGTGGAGTTTCTTCTTGCTTTTTTGATATTGGGAATTATAACCACGGAAAATCACAACCACCCGTCAAACGGGTGGTTTGCTCTGAGGCTATAAGCCTCTGATTACTCAGCCGGCGTCTCAAGGCGCTGGCTTTCACTTTGTT
>NZ_JNJM01000066.1:0-1325 GCF_000701645.1 Oribacterium sp. FC2011 | reverse complement strand
CATTGAATGAAATAGTAAATTCCATATTATGCGGAATTAAGTCTTACACTCTGATTCATATGTGTGTATTCTTAGACAGGTTTCTTATTCGCAGTAGAAAGAGAAAACCATGTCTAAAAAAATACAGACCAGTCAGAAACACATGAACCAAAATGACCGCGTTGTTATTGAGAAACGGTTGGACTTATCCGTATCTTTCAGAGCAATAGGTGCAGAGCTCGGCAAAGATCCTACCACTATTGCCAAGGAGGTGAAGAAGCACAGGGTCTTTCAGGAACACAACAAGTTCAATGAAAAACCTTACAGATGTGCTAACGCCAAGGATTGTCACAAGAAAAATGTATGCAGTACCGTCCTGTTCTGTAAGCGCGAATGCAAGAACTGCAATAAATGCCATAGCTATTGCGAGGATTACAAGCCCTTCGATTATCACTGTCCTCTGACTGATAAGGCTCCTTTTGTCTGCAACGGATGCCCAAAAAAGACCTACTGCAGACTTGATAAATTTTATTACAGGGCAGTACGTGCGCAGAGTGAATACAAAACAATACTCGTTGAATCCCGCAGAGGGTTAAACATAACAGAAGCTGCTCTGGCGGCTCTGGACGCAACTGTAAGTCCCCTGATACTCAATGGTCAGTCGCCGTACATGGTCCTTCAAAATCATCCTGAGATCACTCAGTGTGAAAAGACCATTTATAACTACATTGATCAAGGCGCCCTGTCAGTATGCAATCTTGACCTTCCCAAGCAGGTTAAGTACAAACCTCGCCAGGCCCATGCATCAGAAATCGATGACACAGGCATTTTTGAAGGCAGATCCTACAAAGACTACCAGTCATTCATCAAAGAGTATCCGGATACAAAAATAACTGAGATGGATACTGTTGTAGGTCCGGAAGGCAGCCACAAAGTGCTCCTGACGCTTCATTTCTGTCCGGCAGATTTCATGATGGCATTTCTGCTCAACTCAAAAGAAGCCATTGGCGTGGAGAATACATTCGATAATATCAACAAAGCCATTGGCACGCAAATGTTCTGTGAGACCATGCCTCTGATAATTACCGACCGCGGGGGCGAATTCAAGCATCCGGAAGCGCTTGAATGTGGTGTAGACAATATACTGCGCACCAGTATCTATTATTGTGACCCCATGGCATCCTGGCAGAAACCTCATTGCGAGAAAAATCATGAATATATCCGCAAGATCTGTCCACAGACAACCACTACATTCGACAGGCTTACGCAGGATGATGTAAATCTCATGATGAGTCATATCAACAGTGCAAATCGTGAAAGCCTTGGTGGGCTCACTCCATTTAAGC
>NZ_JNJM01000065.1:0-1560 GCF_000701645.1 Oribacterium sp. FC2011 | reverse complement strand
GTCTCGCTTCAGATCTTTTCAGATCCTCCGCTTCTGAATCTTCATATAGAATCTTCAGGGTCTGTGTATTAATCGATCTTTGATTTTCAAGGTTCAAAAATGCTTCGTTTGAAGCTATTTAATTGCCGCTCTTTGTGAGCGCTCAATTAATATAGCAACAAGCGAAGCATATGTCAAACACTTTTTTGAAAAATTTTATTTTTTCACTTCAGCTTTTTCACTTCAGCCCTTTTCTCTTTTAATCCATCTCGTTATATTAATATTTGATTTCAGAAGAAATATAAAGTTTTATGAATTAAAAAGCGCCGTTGAATAGTATCTGTCACCACTGTCAGGTAATAATGCGACTATAGTTTTACCCTTGTTTTCAGGTCTCTTAGCTAACTGTATTGCACCGAATAATGCAGCACCTGAAGATATACCAACTGAAATACCTTCTTTTCTTGCAAGTAACTTAGCTGTATCGAATGCATCCTGAGCCGGAGCCTTAAACACCTCATCATATACTTTTGTATTTAAAACTTTAGGAACAAAGCCTGCTCCAATGCCCTGAATCTTATGAGCGCCGCTTCTTCCTTCTGAAAGTACCGGTGAATCCTCAGGCTCTAAAGCGACAACCTTTATATCCGAATTCTTTTCCTTTAAATACTCACCGATACCTGTAATAGTTCCGCCTGTACCAACTCCGGCTATAAATATATCTATTTTACCGTCAGTATCATTCCAGATTTCAGGCCCTGTTGTATTTTTATGCATTTTAGGATTTGCAGGGTTATCAAACTGACCTGGTATAAAGCTATCAGGGATTTCCTTTGATAATTCCTCAGCTTTTTCAATAGCACCTTTCATGCCTTTAGATCCTTCTGTAAGAACAATTTCAGCCCCATAGGCTTTGATAATGTTTCTTCTTTCAACGCTCATGGTTTCAGGCATTGTGAGTATCAATCTATAGCCTTTGGATGCTGCAATTGAAGCAAGTCCGATTCCTGTATTTCCCGATGTCGGTTCAATTATAACTGAACCCTTTTTCAATACTCCTCTTTCTTCCGCATCCTCAATCATCGCTTTAGCAATACGATCTTTGACACTTCCTGCCGGATTTAAGTATTCCAGTTTTACAAGTATGGTTGCATCAAGATTTAATTCTTTTTCAATATTCACAACCTCTACAAGCGGTGTATTTCCAATAAGATCCAATGTACCCTTAAATATCTTTCCCATGGCTCCTCCTTCATCCGCAATGGATTTTAAATGATATGTTAATAATACCACGTTGCTAAATTGATATATAATTTTTAAATCTTATCATTGGCTATAATTTTCTATTATAATAAGAAAATTTATATGCAGAGTCTTTACGTATGATAAAATGATTCCAGAAGAATGTACACACGATGGTAAATATGAACATAAAAAAAGCTTTCCAACTACTATAGTCAGAAAGCTTAAAAATTTTAATCATTATTCGTACCTTCAAAACAGCATACCATTTATGAATCATTCCCAGTAATCCATCTAAACCTCTAACCTTTCCAGCCTTTTTGGACAAGCCCTCGACCT
>NZ_JNJM01000064.1:0-1617 GCF_000701645.1 Oribacterium sp. FC2011 | reverse complement strand
AAAATGGAGAATTGTTAAGGTATAAATTCCTTAAGCAGTCTCTCGACAATCCAGATGAGTTATACGAAATGGAATACCGAGGAGACGGGCAGATTTTGGAAATAGACGAGTATTCTCCGGTAGGTGTTTCGGTGCCAATGCACGGAATCTTGGATTTCTTCGATCATCTATGGTTCGATTTCCCGACTCCCTTTAAAAAAGGAGATATCCTTTGGATTCCTAAAAGCGATGACAATCCGCTTAAACATAGTTATGGAGGGTTTGTTCTTAACAAAATGTCAACATGGGATACCAATGAATTCACCAGAAAAAATGGTGGCAGTGATGACATGGATGCATCGGTGTATCTGCCAGACTCTCTCGGAGGGTTGTTCCGGGAGGTTGTAGGGAATTACATGGATTTTGAGTATTATGAAGCGCCTTTCAAGGTGAATGAGCAGATTTTTTATGCTCTTAGTAGCTATTTAAAAGGAAAAATAGGAGAAGACGCCCTCCTGAGATTATATAGGGAAAGGCTATTGGAAGTTGCCTTAGCTGACGATATAGAGATTGCAAGCTGGGAAGAGGACGGTAGATATGAGGGGTTGATATGAACACATATGAAGCTTATTTAAATCATGAAGCAGGAAATATCATCACAATTGAAGAATGTATGCAGATTTATAAAGAATTGGTAGAAAGCATTACTTTATGTTCATTAGAAGATAAGGATGAATTCTGGAATAATTTTATCAAACGAGCAGCAAGATATACCTATATAAGGAATCAGTGGGAAACCATGAGTACAGAAGAAAGGATGGCTGCTGACGATGGTCGTACACAGGCTCATACTGTAGTGATAACTTCCCTAAATACTCTTGCAAGAATATTAGAACAGGAAGGCCTTGATGCTTCATGGAGGGCAAAATTAGGCGACGAAAGGAAACGTATAGGTGATTTTGCCTGCTTCGTTTCGTATATAACCGGAATATCAAATAGATAAAAGCACTCATATTAGACAATTCCAGTTTCTATTATTTAATTCGTTTGTTTCAGTTTCCTTTCAGCATCCGGTGATATTATATGACCATCAGATGAAATACATCTGAACCCTATAGAAGTTTTTTCATACTACTCAGAACCGGCAGCCCCCCTAAACTGCCGGTAACCCTCTAAAAACCGATGATCAGATAATATGTACTCTATCATCTTTATATCATATATTTTTCCGGCTAAATTCGAAATGAATTTTACCGGTTTTTTCTTTGAATCTTATTGGGTAAGACAGAGTTTTGTGAACCCTCTTCTTAAACCCATAGGTGCCAGTGACTGGCACTTATGGAGGCAGAATATAGTAGTTTACAAATTATTTAACCTGGTACTATAAACTCTAGATTTTGAGACCCTGAAACAAAATACTATATCTAAGCTCAAAAAGCCCTTTCGGATGCGATGATCCGATGGGGCTTTTTAAATTCATATCTCGATTTATCATTAACCTTCTGTCTGACTTTTGAGTCTTAGAATGTTATTAACCCTTTCATCTGTAGATTACTCCAATACGGTTATAGTCTAAAAACAGACGATATGAAAATCTGTTGGACTATGATATGATGCTAAGGTCTAATAGACATTCAA
>NZ_JNJM01000063.1:0-1741 GCF_000701645.1 Oribacterium sp. FC2011 | reverse complement strand
ATTATTTCCATAACTATCCGATTTCAGATAGTTATGGAAATAATGCGAGGTATGATCACTGGCTGTTTATTTATAAAAATTAGAGCAACTCTAAATCCTACAGGAGACGGTGGGTTGCGAAAATATCGGCGCCGTTTATAATATCAAACTTCCCGCATGTAATCCTTTATGGAATACCCATTATATTTAATCCGATATTTTTACTTCCGATGATATTTCTTCCTATACTGAACCTTGAAATATTCATTATTGCACATAAATTGGGTATCGTACCCATTGCAACGATGACACCGTTCGCAATTTCTCCTTTCCCCATATATGCCTATGTGATGACACACTCAATCGCTATGTCAGGAGTGGCAATCTTCGCAGCATTTATAGATACTATCATTCTAATGCCATTTGTTAAACTGATGGATGAATATGATCTGTATGTCTTTGCCAAGGAGATTAATAATCTGGAGAAGGCTTATAAAAAATGTGAAGCTGAAGAGAGGGTATTTGATGAAGAGCTGTTATCTGCATCTCTTTTAAGGACATTAGATACATTAAGCGATATTCTTCGGCGTATCCTAAAGAGGAATGTGCCAAAAAGATGCGGTGATGTATTTTTTGATTATCAGCCTCAGATGAACAGGGACTCAAAGTTTGTGGGGGCAGAGGTGCTGATACGATGGAATCCACTGAGCAAAATATCAAATGAAAAAGAAACCATATACCCACCTTTAATCATCTACCTTGCATACCGAATAGGAATGCTTAGAGATATGGACCAAATCATAATAGATAATGCTGTTGCTGAACTGATGTACCTAAAGAGTAAAGGACACGGACAAGTAAAACTAGATGTTAACCTGGCGATCAGCAGCATGACTCCAGCTCTTTGTGAATATGTAAACGGCAGAATGAGCATGGCCGGCATAGACAGGAACAGACTTTGGATAACGATTACCCAAAATGACAATATACCCGTAAAGGCTACGCCTGATAATATAGAGTGTATGCTTGAACTGAAAAACAGCGGATATGTTGTAGGTGTTGATGGCTTTGATGCCGGTGCGATAGCGTTTAATTATCTAAGAGAAGGTTTCTTTAATTCCATAACAATCGGTCAGAAGATAACAAAAGAGCTGTCTTTAAAGGGACTGAAAGCGAATAAGTATATCGTGAACATGCTCATAGATTATGGGCAGGAGAATGACACCTGTATCACGGCTAATTTTCTTGAGGATGATTCCTACATGGTTAAATTAGCCGGCATGGGAGTAGATTTCTTCCAAGGGGAAGTACTGGTGCCCCCTTTGCCAGTGGCTAAATTCAATGATTTTATGGATCGAGAAGAAAAAAAGGGATATTTAGCATATTATAAAGACGAAGTAATTTAAAAAACAGCTCGAAATACCTTGAAATCATCAGAGTATTTCGGGCTGTGTGTTTTATATTATTACGGTCTCGCCGCACCGCACCCGGCGCAGAAAGGTCCTTCATTCTCAGTGTTGCAATTAGGACACTTCCACTTTCCTGAAGGTTTTGGACTTCCACAGTTCACACAGAACTTCCCTGTGTTTTCTTGATTACAGCTGCACCTCCATGCTCCGGGTGTTTTTATCTTCATCCCTTGATTCGTTGCGCCCATAATACCGGACATCGTAGTATTCGTGTCATTTCCTGTTTCTGTTTTCTCAAGGCATTTTCCGGTATCGATACATTCCTTTATTAGATCACGTATCTTTCCTATGGT
>NZ_JNJM01000062.1:0-2197 GCF_000701645.1 Oribacterium sp. FC2011 | reverse complement strand
GAAAATGCCGGTCGTTTTACCTGGAATACTGAAAATACTACAGATGGAATTACGGATCCGGAAAGGGTAAGTGAGAAAAGCCCGGAGGATGTTCTGAAAATGTTGTTTGCAGAATGAGAAAAATATGCATAGTAGATATTTGAAATATAATGAAGCATAAATCGATATTTGGGAAACCAAGCAGGGCATTCATCTTGGCTTTAAGGAGAAATGTTATTATGAAAAAGATAATGATACCCGCGGTATTGTTGGTTACCGCATTAACTATAACACCTGTTTTTTCTTCATGCGCAGATACATTGACGGACCATGAACTGACCATCGGTACATACCCGACAGTTCCGGTTGCTAACGATATTTTACAGAATGAAATTCTAGCCAACTTCGGTTCGCCTGATATGTCACAAACTGCTTTTGGTCCGACAGGAACATCAGAAGATACGAAAACAGAAGAAGAACTTATTATGGAACAGCAGAACAAAGCCTGGCTTGAAGAACAAGAACGGCTTCAGGCCGAAGCTCTTCATGCCCTTCAAATAGGGGAATTTTACAAGGATTCTGTTCTTATAGGAGATTCAGTAGCCGAGGGCTTTTCCTTATACGCTGAAAGAAATGCTACATCTCCCATATTTCAAAATCTTAAGTTCCTTACCAGGGTTAGTTACTCGGTCCATAATGCCTTCATGGCGATTTCAGGTAAATCAAAACACCCCATATATCAAGGGGAGCAAATGTATGCCTGGGATTCTCTGAAGCTAATGGGAGCAAAACACATTTATACTTTCTTTGGACTTAATGACCTTTGGGCTGGTGCAGACAACACAGTAGCAAAGTATATTCAGTATATTGCAAGAATACAGCAGGAGATTCCTGATATAAAGATTACTATTGTAAGTACAACACCTATGTATAAAAGTGCTAAAGAGGAATTTACCAATGCCACTATCCTTGAATTTAATAAAAAGATGTCGGCATTGGCAGCAGAAAACGGATGGGGATATCTGGATGTAGCTTCAAGACTCTATGACAGTGACGGAAATCTTGCACAACAGTATTGCAGTGACCATGGTGTTCACCAAACTTTCGCCGCCTACAGACTTTGGCAGGCTGCCTTTGAGGAATATGCTGAGGCGCATCTTGAAGATACACAGTCGGATACTTAAGACAGTCTGTTCTTTAGGAATATGGAACAAAGATAAAGAATGCAGACTATGGTGTGTTCCTTTGCATTTCAGATGATTTGGAAGCTATTAGTGATTACTATACTGTGGCTATTGATGTACAGTGTTTTTTTAAGGAAGATACAGGAAGAGTTCCAAAAAAGGTGCGGAGCCTTGAAATGCAGGGACCTTAAAGCTATAACAGACGGAAAAGCTTTATGTCCCTGCGAGGACTGTGTCAGAAATGCAGTGATGATTTATGGCGAGTTTATGGGAATATAACCACATCCTTCTATAAGTTTTTGTCCTTCCGGAGACAGAATCCAGTCCACAAGTTTTTTAATATTTGGATTAGGATTGTCTTTTCGGTAGGCTACATAGAAACTTGATGTAAGAGGATATAAGCCATTTTGAATGTTCGTTTCATCTGGATATATGCCGTTTACAGAAAGCATCTTAACATTATCATTTGCCACCATTCCTGAAAGATAATAGCGGAATGAATAACCTATGGAGGCGCCGAATACAGCAAATATACTGCGGCTCTTAATCATATCGTTTTCCATGAATTTTTCCATCATGGTCTGGCTTCCGGAATTTTTAATTCTTAGAAGCGGGTTAATGGTTCTGTTTGGACCGCCTACTTCTTTCCAGTTTGTTATATTACCCCTGTAGATCAATCTTATCTCATCAATGGTAAGACTTTCTACAGGATTATTTTTATTAACGAAAAAAACAAAAGCCTCAAGTCCAATTGGAATCAGTTCAAGTTCTATTCCTTTTTCTTTTGCTGTTTTCAGCTGATTTTCAGACGGGTGTGCTGTGAAAAAGAGATCAACGGATCCGTCTAAAAGAGCATCGAATCCACGGATAGTGTTTTGGTATTGCATGACACTATCTTCAGCAAAATTCTCGCCGTACTTGTTATCATCTGAAAAACTTCCGCCTTCATAGGTAACAGATCCTTCAGGATAAACTGAATCTATGACTGAAGCGTACACAGGAACCAGTGCAGCTGCACCATCAAGAACAGGGAG
>NZ_JNJM01000061.1:0-2231 GCF_000701645.1 Oribacterium sp. FC2011 | reverse complement strand
CCCAAAATAAATTGGCAATATAAAAAGCCCGTACGTTCTGTACAGGCTTCAACGGACCATCCGCACCCGGCGCTTACGCTTTATTTCAAAGATTCTCTTCCAATATCCGATAGGAATTGTCGGAGCAGAAAGAAGTATAGTGCTGTCATTAGTGCGTGATCGCTCAGTTACAATAAGTAACGTTTAAAATAACATTATGTACTCTCTAAGGAAAAATAATACTTTCCCAAAAAGGTAAGACATACACCCCAACCTGTTAATGCTTCTCAACAGTTACCTGCCTTAGCTTTAGAGTGGATCGGGTGCGTTTTATGATGAGTCTCAAGAAGCCGTGAATACTGGCTTCGTTTTGGTGATACGGCCAGAACTCCTATATTAGCGAGTCTGACCAAATGCAAGAAAGGCAAGTGCCCTCTTTTGCATTCTGCGAGACCTCCTTGTCCTGCAGTTTGCTCTTGTTGCTGTTACCCCAAGTGCCTTTATGCTATCTTCTCTGTTTATAGATTTAACTTCCTTTGACAGAGTTGTACCAGTCTTTCCATAGAAAGATGGAGCATTAAGGATAAGCGCAAAAAGGAAGAGGATGCAGGCTGCTAACAAGTAAAGATCGTCTGATTCACCTGTTTTAGGAGTTGAACGATGTTCAGTTACTGTTACTACAGGCTGCTGTACCTCGATGGCCTTAGGCTCAGGGATTACCTCTTCAACTACAACAACTGGTGTTTCTGGATTATTGATGTAATCCATCTCGCTGTTGTCATAAGTGGTAATACCGCCACCGTGTGTAGTGTGACTCTTAGCAGGAACCTCCTTTACAGCTTCTGTCTCAGCGACAGTTTCTGTTTCAGGTTTGGTTTCCGGCTGAGTGTCTGCTACTGATTCCGGCGCAGTCTCTTCCTGAGTGGTCTCTTCCTGAGTAGTTTCCTCTTGAGTTTCCGGTTCTGTTTCCAGTTCTGTCTCTGGCTCGGTGTGTTCCACGGTTTCCGCTTCGGTTGGTGCTTCTGTCTTTCTTTCCGGTCTGGAGAATCTAATCTCCTGTACACTACCGGTCTTATCGGACAGTTCGAATTTCTCTGCTTCTTTTTTGTCATCGGAAACAAGTTCCTCAGGCTCAGAATCAACTGAGTTATTTAAGTCTTCTGATTTAACTTCTTCAGACTTCTCAGCTACATCAGAGTTCTCTTCGGCAACATCGGTATCAGAATCTTCGGTGTTGGAATCTGTATTCACATCTTCCTTTTCCTTGTCATCGTCACCATTGTCTGAGTCAGCATCATCTGTATCCTCTGAATCTTCTTCTGCTTCATTAGCATCAGAATTTTCATCAGATTCAGCAGCTTCCTCTACATCGGATACCTGGTCTGCGTATACCACAATCGGCATTGCAGAAAACCTTGCTACATCAATGCCTGAAACAATCAGGATAATACAGAAAACAAGGCCAATAAAATTAGTAAAAAAACGAGACATCTTCATAGCGTCTCCCCTCCTGCGCTCTCAACGCAAAGAACTGGGAGTCATAATGTAGATTTTGCGATCATTATCGTCAGTAATCTCTATATGACTCATTAAAAAGTTACATCATAAGTATGGAAGGGGATTTTTCAGATAACGTTGAAAATCAGAGAAAATGCGAGAATATGAAACAAAAAAGAGCAAATACCGCAAAATTGGTATTCGCTCTTTCTATTTAGTTACTGATTTTAATCGGATTATTACTCTGCCGGATTAACATGTATCATTATGTGTTTGACATTAGGATACTTGTTTTCAACACTGTTATGAACGGACTCTGCAATTTCATGAGCTTCAACAAGTGAAATATCTCTTTGGGCTGCGATTTCGAGATCGATATAGATCTTGTTTCCAAACTGTCTCGTATGAAGCAGGTCTATGTGTTCAACTCCCGGCTGATCTTCAATGAAAGTCCGTAGATTTTCTTCAAAATCCTTATCACAGGATGTATCAAGCATTTTATCCAAAGCATCCCGGGAGATATCATAAGCTACCTTAAGAATAAACAGACAGATAACAAGGCTTGCAATAGGATCCATAATAGGAAATCCTATCATGGCCAGGCCAATTCCGATAAAAGACCCAACTGATGACAGGGCATCAGAACGATGATGCCAGGCATCTGCTTTAAAAGCAGATGAATTAAGCTTCTTAGCATATATCATGGTATACCAGAACATGGCTTCTTTGACGACTATGGAAACAACTGCAGCGAT
>NZ_JNJM01000060.1:0-2846 GCF_000701645.1 Oribacterium sp. FC2011 | reverse complement strand
TTAGCTGTACGTATATGCGCCTGCGTATAAAACTGATTGGATATTATAGAAAATGTTCTGGGGTTCGTATGGAAAAGAAATCAAATCCAATTATAATCATATCTGTCATGACCGGAATCCTTCTGGTAGCGCTTGTCGGCATGCTTGTATTTTTCAATCTTCCAGCACAACGCATAAGGCGAATGCTTAAGACCGCAAACAAGTACATCGCTGAAGAGAACTATGACGAAGCGATCCTTACCTTGAAGAAGATGATAGAGATTGACCCGAAAAACGAAGAACTCTACGTACTTCTTGCCAACACATATGAGAAAAACGGAGACATCGAAAAAGAGGTAGAATTTCTTCAGAAAGCTACGATTTTGATGCCGAAACAACAAAAGATATCTGAAGTCCTTTTAGACGTTTACCCGGAGGTTACATTATCCAAAAGCTCAGGAACCTATACGGATCCTGTGACTCTATCCATGTCTTCATCGGAAGGAAGCGAAATATTTTATAAAGTTTCCGGAAGTGATAATGAAAGTAAATATTCATCTCCCTTAAGCCTGGGGAAAAACGGAAAATATACCATAGAGTACTATGCGGTAAGCAAAAACGGATATGAAGGCGAACACAAAACTGCCACCTATTTAATAAACCTTGATGAGAGCAAGTATCATTTCAATGAGTGGGTGGATGAGTCAGACGGAAGACATTACTATGATGAAAATGGCGTGTCAGCTACAGGCTGGTTTCAGCTTAAAGGGAAATGGTATCTTTTCGACAGTAATGGTGTAATGCTCACCGGTTTCCGGGAAGACAAAGGCAATACCTATTATCTCAGAACTGACGGCATCATGGTCATCGGCTGGCAGGACATAAACGGAAAGAGATATTACTTCAATGATAGCGGAGCAATGCTCAAAAATCAGTGGATCGACAACGCCTTCTATGTTGGTGCAGACGGTGCAATGCTTGTAGATACCGTGACACCTGATGGACAGAAAGTCGGAAAGGATGGGAAGAAGTATTCTCAGACCGAAATAATTTCTTTCATGACTTCGCCAGGGGTATATGAGGCAACTATTGTTCGAGATGGATATATCGGGTCTGATAAAGCATTGATCTATGATCAAGAAAAAAACGGAGATATCTTTACACTTAAAGGTTCAATGTATTATTCAATAGATGGTAGATCTGTTTCGGCTGTGCTTATGCAAGATGGAGTTTTTAATTTTCAGCTATATTCGGAAACGGAGTATAGTTACAGGAATGATGATGAACATCGTTGCCTTATGAGTAAAGCTGATTTTGAACAGTGGGTTGCTCGCAATGCTGGTACTCATATTAATGTATATGTTGAAAATGGTGTTGTATCTAGTATTCATTACGGCTAATTCTAACCTATTCTTTGAACAAACATGAGCTCAGTATAATGTTGAATACTATTTATAGCCGGAATTATGCCTGAAATCAATCAACAACCACATCAAATCAGGCAGTTTCATCAAATCTGATCAATTGATTTCATATCACGGCACTCGATATTGATACCCTCGAAGCCGTATAAATATTGTGGAAACTGGCGCTATTTTTACTTTTGCTCTGCCATAAAGGCACCGTGTTAATACATGTTGGGGTACAATCTATGATGTTTAAGTAATGTGCATAGTCATGAAGATAGAGTTTATAGGGTAGGAGAAAAAATGAAAAAAAAGAGTTTGACTATTTTATTAATGGTAATATTTGTTTTGTCATTCGGAATGTCTTCTTTTGCAGGAAGTCCTTCTCCTGATATGACAATGTCAGGGCAAACGGATGGTTCGGTTTCTAACGATATGTCGAAATATGTCGGCACCACGCTTGACCATTATCTCAGGGACTATCCGGGACAGACATTCAAGGTTTGGGTAAAAGAGACATTGGGATCTGAACGTCAATTAATTAAAGTGGTATCTTACCAATTGGGATCTAACGCAGATTTTCCATCGGTAAGTATGCATCCATATTTTGTTGAATATAATATTTCTAACGAAGAAATAGAATTTCTAGCAAATACAGAGGCTCCGGAAGCATATATCTATGTTGATCGTGTGCACGTAAATAAACCAGGCTTCAAAGTATGCGGTTTAGAAGTGGGCGATTCCTTTTCTAAAATTGATCAGAAAATGAAAGAACAGGGACTGCAGTTTTTAAGCTATAATCCAGGAAGCGTAACCAAATTCGAGGTTGCCATGTATGATGCCGTTCCGATACCTACTTATTGTTATCAGAATGACAATTATACTGTAGAAATTTGTGTGGGTAGGAATAATAATATCTGTTCATTGAGTGTAGAGTATACGCCCGAACTAAAAATAAAGTTAACAGAGGGTATTACGAAAGTTAACTATCCTTTCCCTCATTATGATACACCTCCACAGCCGGTTCAGGGAATTACGCGTGAAAAAGAATATGAGGCTTACGACCCGACTCTTTATAATTTTCAGACTGAATAATTCAAGCTTTTCACTTTACAACTAAATAGTGATTATATGTTTAAGGCGGTTCATTAACGGGAGCCGCCTTTTTGTGTCATCATCACTATAAAAGGAGATTCGTATGGCCTTCAATCCAGGACTAAAGATAGGACAAATACTGGGCAGTTATTTATTGAAAGCTTGTATACAAGGCTGATGATTACCGTTTATCGACTAATTATACTTTTTGTCAGATTATAAACTATTATTCATATGATTATAGTAATATGGGTTCATACAAAGAAAATAGGCAATGTTTATCAGGAGGATGAAATGAAAATACCAAGATTATTTGCAGCGACTATGTTTTTAACCTATATGGCTTCAATTACTGCACTTGCAGGC
>NZ_JNJM01000059.1:0-3070 GCF_000701645.1 Oribacterium sp. FC2011 | reverse complement strand
TTAAGTTCGATTGCGCCTATAGCCTTGCCTTCTTCTTTCAGACAGATAGCATAAGCCTCTTTCCCGTTTAACACATTCTTTATTACATCCAGGCTCTCTTCGATACTCTTATGAATTTCTCTTTCCACTATTGGCAGTTCCTCTTACTTCTTCGTGGTAAAAGTAATCTACGATTGTTGGATGTCCTTTCTCTACTCTCTCATACGGAGTTTCATTATCAACAAACCTGCAATCATACTTTTTAGCCAGCTCTTCTGCTTTCTTTTCCAGCGCTTCAAAATAGCTGCGGTTCTTTTTGTTATAAATTTCGTCATACAGCGGCACCAGATCCGGATGTTTATCGGAAATGTATTTCATGATATCTGCCTTAAAACCTCCGCGAAGATTCAGATTCTCAAGCCATACAAGGTCACACTGATCTTTTGTCCTGTCTATGATTGCTTCTATATCCGTAATCCCCGGGAAAACGGGTGAAATGAAGCAAATTGTACGAATGCCTGCCGCATATACCTCTTTCATTGCAGCAAGCCTTCTTTCTATGCTTACTGCCGCATCCATATCATCTTTAAACTCTTCATCGAGAGTATTGATTGACCATGATACTGTAAGTCTGCTATTTTCATTGATCTCTTTTAGCAGATCCAGATCTCTTAGTACAAGGTCTGACTTTGTGCATATAAGTATGTCCGCACCACTGTCCTTTAGTTCTTCCAGAAGTCTTCTTGTATTTTTATATGTTTCCTCTAGCGGATTATAACCATCCGTAACTGTTCCAATGATTACCTTCTGGCCGGCATACTTCTTTGGATTCTTTATTTCAGGCCAGTCTTTCACATCCATGAAAGTTCCCCATTCCTCCGTATGCCCTGTAAAGCGTTTCATAAAAGATGCGTAGCAGTATTTACAGGCATGGGGACACCCCACATAGGGATTCACCGAATATCCTCCAATAGGAGTATTCGATTTTGTCATTACACTTTTTGTTTCTATATGATTTACTCTGATTTCTGGTTGTTCCATATCCTCTGTTCCTCCAGCACTTTGTTAAAAGCATCCGGCATTTCCTGTATCATTTCTTCTCCCATAATCGGAACAAGATCTTCTTTCCAGAATACAGGAATGTTCAGTTCATGAGCCTGTTCTGTCAATGAATAAGCCCACCCGGGATCTGTTTTAACAGTCCTGCTCTTTGCACCTGTCAAGGTTCCCACCACAATCCAGTCAATGCCTGTAAGATCAACCTTACCCGGATCATCGAACAAAGGCTCAAAGGTAACATGATATTTTTTTGCCTTCACATTGCTCCGCAGTGCATCAATACGCCATAACTCAGACTTTCTCGTAACTGTAACGCCAAACCATGCATTATCAAGATCTGTTTCAAAAGACAGAAGATCCGGTCGTTTGGTAAGAAAAAGAAACTGGTGCTGAGGATTCTCTGCTATCTTTTTAAAGACTTCCTCTCTCCATTCCTCATGCCAGCCCGAGAGATCGCTCATGCCGGTCAGCAGAAAATTCTGCGGTTTTTTCTTTTCCATCATACGAAGCTTTCCTTGAAAAAACTGTGGCTTTTCAAAATCATCTATGATGTGATAACGCCTCGTATTGTTTCTGGCATAGCAGTACGGACATCCAACAGTGCACCCTATAACAAGATTCATGTTCTGAATCTGATCTTTAATACAGATACTCATTTGTCACTCCATTCCTCAAGGTTTACCCTGATGCGGTTAAGATACTCTTCAAACTGAAGAATCTCTTTATCCGTAAAATCACGATAATAAATATTCCCCATCTCATTGGATACGGAGTCATAAGCTTCTTTAAGTTCTTTGGCTTTATCTGTGAGGAACAGAAGAGTTTTTCTCTTATCAGCTCCATCAGTTTTGCGGCTTATCAGTCCGTTTTTTTCCATCCGCTCAAGCATGGTTGTAAGTGAAGTAATTGCAAGTCCGCTTTTCTCGGAAATAATTTTAATAGGAACACCATCTTCCTGCCATAAGACATAAAGAATCCTTCCCTGAGCTCCGTTAAATGCATCAATGTTTTTTTCTGCCAGTATCCTTTCAAATATACGATCACCCAGCTGTTTTATTTTTGTAACAAGAAATCCACCATTTGTCTTCATGATTTAATACTCCTATATCGTAGTTTTATACTACGATATAGGAGTATTTGTGTCAAGCACACATATCATAACTTCCAATTTTATTCACTACAGTATCTGCCTGACAAATAACTTGATTTCCTGCTCCAAGAGCCGAAATACATTTGCAACCAGATAGCCATCAGCGATTGCATGATTCAGGCGAACTGTTACAGGCATAACCAGACTGCCGTTCTCTTTTCTATATTTCCCCCAATTAATGATCGGAGCAAAAAACAAATGTCCATCCGGTAATTCAATATTCAATGAATCATAAGATAACCATGATATATACGATGCATCAAACCAATTTGGATGATTAGCCATATCCAAAACGTATTCTCTCGTCTTCTTTGCCTCTTCTATATCCCGCAAAGCATAGGCGTAAAACCTTTCATAGTCCTTACAGTATTCAGTATATACGGGAGTACATGTTTCCGTATCTTCATGAAAAACATACTGTGTAGGATTGATCACATCGTAGCAGATCAGTTCATCAGTCTGCCAAAGATATCCCATTCTGTAATCATCACGTGAATTCAAAACCTTTGAGATTAAATATAGGAAATTGATATAAAACTTTGTCCCGTTATTCTTCGAATATGTGACAAGATCCGTGACATCTATTCTCGCTGTTATGGATGTCGAGCATTTACAATCTTCCGAAAAGTGGCGAAACACGCCCTTCCTATAGTATGTCTCTCTATCAATTACCTTATAGTTCATTTTTGAAATCCTCAATAGAACGTGACAGGTCCCTAATCATTTCGATAGATCAGAGACCTGTTTCCCATATTGCAATGTTATTTGAACAAGATAGGGTTTTGTTCATTTTTTGAATTTTTCAAATTACATTATTAATTATCTATTCCGTTTTTCTCAGTGATTAATTTTTTACATTAAGCTAACTAATGTATAATATCA
>NZ_JNJM01000058.1:0-3486 GCF_000701645.1 Oribacterium sp. FC2011 | reverse complement strand
TTCCATATGCCGATATTTTAGAAATGCCGATTTTCAGGCATCCTAAAGTATCATAAATTCATGATTTCCAAAAACTATCGGCATTTCTTACTATAAAGATGTAACAGCATCTCTGTAGAAAGGAGGCCGTCATGACAGACTCACATCCGTTAATAAAAGATTTAATCGAGCAACTACTAAAGGAGGTGGTGCAACACGTTCTGGAAATATCGGTAGAACAGTATCAAATTGTTTGCAACAGCATCTTAAAGTATGCTATAGCTTCAAACACAAATGTCTATTCGCCAAAATTCATTGATGCTTATAAGGAATATCTTGAAAACAGATTCGCTAATGGTGAAGTATGTAAAGAGTACCGACGTTTTCAGCTTAGAGTTTTGCGTATGTTGTCCTCATTAGCTGAAATGGGTACTGTGGATTTTTCAAGCGCAGCTTATGCAATTAAGAAGTATCCGGTTTCCTCTGAAATAGCAGATCTTGTCGAAAAGATCCTGGGAAGTTATCCCATAAGCGACGCTACAAAAAGCGATCTGCGTGCTCCAACAAGACATTTTTTATGGTATGCATCAGAACAAGGAATGGATCCGGAACACATCGATGATGTGACTGTGATGAAGTTCATTATCAATGAAATTCCTGTTTCTAATAGCGGAAGTACCGGACGTACTCTCAGATGCATAAAGTACTCAACTGAATACCTAAAATCCCACGGGAATCAGTATCTTCATAGGGACTATAGATTACTAAAACTCAGGAATGATCACAGACGCATTATTCCGGCATATACAGAAGAAGAAATATCTGACATTGCTGATGCCGCTCATAATGATGATATGATAAGCAAGCGGGATCTTGCAATAATACTGCTGGCTTATTGTACAGGATTGCGAGGTTGCGACATAATTCGGATTAAACTTACAGATATAGATTGGCAGAATGATAAACTATCTCTTATTCAATCAAAGAATCACCAGCCTTTGTCTGTGGAGCTTAACGGATCTACGATGAATGCCTTGGCGGATTATATACTTGATTGGCGACCGGAATGCTATGATCATGAGGTGTTTGTAACAGTAAAATCACCTTATAGAAAGCTTTCAAAAGGCTTTGGAAGCATGATTGACAAGTACTGCGAAATAGCTGGAGTAAAAAAAATATCACTTAGAGGATTTCACAGTATACGCAGAGCTTTTGAAACCATCATGGTTTCAAGAGGTGTTCCAATAGATATAGCATCGCAGATGATGGGGCATAAATCAATTGTAGAAGACAAACCATATATAACTCATAATAAAAGTCAGATAGCTTTTGTTGCGTTTGATTTCACTGATGTTCCTATAACGACCGGATTTTACGCCAAGCATAAAAAGAGTTCTTCCTGCAATACCAAAGGAGGTGCTTGATTATGACGTTTGAGAAAAGGTTGAATGATGCATTTGAGGAAATGATGTCATATAGAACCTCTGTTGGATACGCTACTGCGACTTATCGTTCTTCCGTTCCGCCATTTATAAGATTCTGCGTTGAAAAATTCCCTAACTCGGAATTAATAACTCCGGAAATGATTGATGAATGGCTGGCATTTTATCCTTACACTATCAATAGTAAAGCGGCATTTATCGCTTTGCTCAGAGAATACACTAGATATCTGAACTTCCTGGGGTATGAGGATTATATTCCCGATGATGGTTACACTGTAAAAAGAATCGCCTATAATCCTTATCTGTTTACTGATGTGGAACTTTCAGGTCTGTTTAATGCAATAGACTCGATACAAGGAGCAACGTGCGGTAAGAGATATCTGCCTGAGATAGTACTTCCTGTATATTCCCGCTTGATTTACTGTTGCGGATTACGTCCACAGGAACCGCCTGCAATACGCACCGAAGATATAGACCTAAAAACAGGTGATTTATATATCCGCCAGTCAAAACGGCATAAAGACCGTCATATAATCATGTCTGACGATATGCTGAAACTCTGTAAGAAGTATGACGCATTAGCAGGTAAACGGGAATGGTTCTTTCAAAAATGGGATGGTACCCCGTATGAAACATCGTGGTACAACAATGTTTGGCGAAGGATAATTAAAACATGCGGTATACAGTGGAATGGCAATCCTCGGCCATATGATCTTAGGCATGCCTTTGCTTCAAGAAATATCATCAAGTGGATCAATAGTGGAAAAGATGTAATGGAACTTCTTACATATCTTTCAGCTTATATGGGTCATTCTGAGCTTACATCTACACTATACTATGTTCATCTGCTTCCTGATAATCTCCGGAAGGTAAATGGCATCGATTGGGACATGCTCTCCATAATATACGGAGAGGAGGTATCTTGTGATGAGGATTAGCCCAAAGGATCCGAGACTGGTGTCGCTTATTGGTGAGTTTATAAAAGTATATCTCCCACATGTAAGAAACCGAGATGAAGATACTATAGTATCATACAGGTATAGCATAAATCTGTTCATAGAGTATCTTGGAACTCAAAAGGGCATGTCGTTGCTTACATTACAGACATCTGATTTTAATCAAGCTAATGTCATTGACTTTATGTCATGGTTGAAAACTGAACGAAAAAACGTGGCAACTACTGTAAATCACAGACTATCTGATATACGCGGTTTTTGCCATTATCTGCTAAAGAAAAAAGCATTACCCCCTGATGAATTTGAAGAAATCCGAGAAATAAACGATTATGACGATGATCGGATTATTGAATTCACGTGGCTAACAACAGATGAAGTTGCAGGCATCTTAGATTGTGTTGATGCCAACCGTGATGCAACAAGAGATCACTTCCTTATTTCGCTACTTTATGAGAGCGGTGCCAGAATCAATGAAGTATTGTCACTTAAACCACATGATATAAGGCCTACATCAAAGGGCGAAGCTGATGTACATTTCTATGGTAAAGGTAATAAACACAGGATAACGCCATTATCAAAAGAAATATGGAGACAATACTGCAGTTATTGTGAACGATATCATCCGGCGAAAAATGAACAGGATTATTTGTTCTATTCTTTTCGAAATGGGCGAAAGAATAAGATGTCAAGTGACAATGTGAGCAGAATACTGTCAGAGTGTGAAAATGAACTTCGTAAAAAGAAACCAGAGCTTATTCATCTCCATTCACATCTCTTCAGAAGAACAAGAGCTATGCATCTGTATCAGGCAAAAGTACCACTTCCGATTATTTCAGAATGGCTTGGGCATTCAAATGTAGAAACAACGCGCTTTTATGCCAAGGTTACAGAAGAAATGAAACGAGAGGCGCTCCACAAGCTCAGTGATAGTGATAAATCTGTTTTCAAAGATAATGAGGTGTTTAAATATGCTGATGATGAAGACGTTTTAAAGCGGTTGTGCGGTTTGAAATAAATGCCGATATTCTTTTTCCATGCCTGACAACAGGCTCAGGCATGGAATTTCAAAGATTATACTATCGGCATTTCTAAAATATCGGCATATGGAA
>NZ_JNJM01000057.1:0-3648 GCF_000701645.1 Oribacterium sp. FC2011 | reverse complement strand
AAAAGCTCTTATTATGGGATTGTTGGTTCTAAGATTGCAAGAACATCGTATGGATCAGCGAGAAAATGGTGCCGATTTTAATGAAGGCCTTAAACATGTAACCATTCTTGAAGAGGCACATAATCTACTAAAGCGAACATCAACAGAACAGTCTAATGAATCTGCTAATCTTCTTGGGAAATCCGTAGAAATGTTAGCTAATTCTATAGCTGAAATGCGTACATATGGTGAGGGATTCATAATCGCTGACCAATCACCAGGAATGCTCGATCTTTCAGTTATCAGAAATACAAATACAAAAATCATTATGCGGTTACCGGATTTCTCTGATAGAGAATTGGTAGGTAAAGCGGCAGGATTAAATAATGAACAAATTGAAGAATTGGTAAAACTTGAGCAGGGTGTTGCTGCAATATCGCAAAACAATTGGGTTGAACCTATACTTTGTAAAATCGATAAGTATGAAGATAATTCAACCGATAGTCATTCTATAACTGATGGATATAATGATCCAGATTCTATAGATACCAAAAAGGTTTCTAAATCTGTCCTGGATTGTATAATGACGAAAGAACTATATAGGAAAGGAGATCGAGTAGATATACAGAAGCTAAGAATGGCTGTCTTAAGGGCAAAGCTTGATACCAATGTTAAATGTAAATTTATCGATTATATTGAGTCGGGAAATGAAGAAGCAGTTAACTCACTCAGATCTTTGATTTATGAATTTTTAAACGCTGATAAAGCAGTAGAAGAATCAAAGCATTGTGATGATATTATTGGTTGGGCTCATTCTGTTGCTGAAAAACTATCACCTGAAATCAAGGATTACTCAAGTGAACAGATTAACCTTGTCATGACTTTGCTTGTGGATGAATTGTCTTACAGAAATGCAGAATATAATGATATATTGTGCCGATTCGCTGAAGTATACAGACAAAACGGGGGTATATTTTGATGAATGAGATATCAAGTAGAAAAGAATTAGAAGAAGTGAAAAACCCTATATCTGAAGGCTTCAAGAATATAAAACCTGAAAGTAGCATTTCTGTTAATGAGGCAAGAAATTTCATCGATGATTTATTTAAAAAATCTGATACTTCTGACTATAAGTCAAAAGATATTAAAGAATCAAAAAATTTACCATATGAGTCTGGAAAGAAGTTTTGGGATGATATTTTTTCTAAACCTATAGAATCAACAAACGAAGATAAAGTTGTCGAAAATGTCTCGACCAAGGAAGGTTTAACACAAGATGAGAAGGATCTTATAAAAAAGGAAACTGGATGGTCAGATAAAATTGTTGATTATATCAAATCCATTGATGAATATAAAATATATAAGGATGCTGGCCTTGTTGAAGGAGAGGTTTATGGCAAGAAATGCCTTATGAGAACAGACATAGATTGGGATAAAAAAGATCAATTTGGAATGACTAATAGAGAAAGAGTATCCGAAGGTTATTCTCCTCTTGATAAAACAGGAAAACCTATACAGTTACATCATATTGGACAACGTTCAGATTCACCATTAGCTGAACTGACATTTATAGAACATAGAACAGGTGGTAATGATACCATTCTTCATGATAAGGCCAAGATAACAGAGGTTCACGGAGAAGGAAATAATTGGAGCAACGAAAGAGAAGAATACTGGAAGAATAGACTCTAGAACGGAGGTTACAGTTTATGAGCAAAATAATAGATCTAATTTCAGGTATAAAGGGATTGAAGTCTATAGGTGGGTGTACAAAAGAAGAAATTAAAGATGCTCAGAATAAATTAGGTATACAGTTTCCGGAGGATTATAAGGAATATCTTAGTACCTATGGTGCTATTAGATTCAATGGAGTTGAGCTATGTGGTTTAAATATAGACGGATATTTAAATGTTATTGAAGCTACAGAACAGGAAAAGGAAGTAAATAAATTTTTCCCCAAAAACATGTTCGTAATAGAAGATCTTGGAATTGATGCAAAATTAATTATTGGCGACGAAAAGGGTAATATTTATCTTTTACAAAGAGATAAGAAAAGACTCATATGCTCTTCTTTTTCTGAATATGTAGAAAAATGCAAATATAGATGAGAAGAATAATATGAACGTTTTTTCCTTGATAAACTCTAAAGACATTCGCCAATATCTGCATAAGATAAATTACGAATTTAATTCTCTAGAAACCGCCTGGCTCATATATCAATGTCACAGTTTGTCATACGAAGAAAAGAGGGCGATGTGGCAAGAGCTTATACAGACTATGCCAGACTGCACTTTACCACAGAGAAGTTATGAAACGGAAACTAAAAGTCTTCATGAAAGCATCAGGCAGTATATTGAGGTATTTGATCAAAAAATACAGATATTCTTAAATGATGAACCGGATCATAAGAACGTCTACATGTACAGCTATAGGTACGGGTCTTATGAAAAGGAATGTACAGAAGATTATTATGCGATTTTTCCTTCTTTGGAATTATGTCTTGCTGATTTTCAAGAAGAGTCTGAAGATGGAGATGAGGTTCTCTCATTTAAAATCAAAAAACAATCTCTTGATAATCCATATCATTACATAGAGGTAACATATCGTATTGATGGACAAATACTTGATATATATGAGAATCCCGATGAACACAATCCTATCCCGAATTTTTTCGAGGAACTCTACTTGGAATTCCCGACACCTTTTGAAAAGGGGGATATCCTTTGGATTCCAAATTGCAAAGGCGTTTTTGATCGATATTGTGACGAGCGCTTTGTATTAAAGCATTTATGTACCTGGGATTCTCCAGATGTAGATAAAACCTATCGGGATAACACTGATATGAATGGCATTGTATACATGGCGTTTCCTAATTACGGAATAGATTACGATCACCCATATAATTATATGGATTATGAGTTCTATAGAGAGCCATTAAAACCGGAAGAGGATTTTTTAAAAGTACTCAGCAATTATATGAAAGGAAAATTTGATGTTGAAGTTCTTCTAAGGGTTTTCAGGAAGAAATACCTGGAACAAGTCCTGGCTAAGGATACTACAATCAGTTGGTGGGATTATTCGACACAGGTAATTGAAAGAGAATGACCAGAATAATTTAATCAACCCGAAATAAAGGAATATACAATGGATGTTTTCACACTAATCAATTCCAAAGACATACGAGAGTACTTAAGGAATCAAGATTATAAGTTCAATTCCTTGGAAATAGCGTGGCTCATATACCAGTGTCACAGACTGTCTTACGAAGAAAAAAAGCTACTTTGGCAGGAACTCATTCAGACCATGTCGGATTGCGGACAACCACCCAAAGGATATGACATGGGATGGACAAGTCTTCATGAATGCCTCAATCTTTACATGGAAACAGTAGATGAGATGATACATAAATTCTTACAGGATGAGCCGGTTGGGAAATATGTCTACATGTATAACTGTTACTACAGGGATGATGAAGGATATTCAGAGGGATATCTACCGGTATATCCAACCTTAGAGAAAAGCATGGATGCATTTCACAAGGAAGTGGCATATATGAATGAAGGATCCACGAATAAAAATGGAGAATTGTTAAGGTATAAATTCCTTAAGCAGTCTCTCGACAATCCAGATGAGTTATACGAAATGGAATACCGAGGAGACGGGCAGATT
>NZ_JNJM01000056.1:0-3953 GCF_000701645.1 Oribacterium sp. FC2011 | reverse complement strand
AACGGAAGAAAAAGCTCTTATTATGGGATTGTTGGTTCTAAGATTGCAAGAACATCGTATGGATCAGCGAGAAAATGGTGCCGATTTTAATGAAGACCTTAAACACGTAACCATTCTTGAAGAGGCACATAATCTGCTTAAGCGAACATCAACAGAACAGTCTAATGACTCTGCTAATCTGCTTGGAAAATCCGTGGAAATGTTGGCTAATTCAATAGCTGAAATGCGCACATATGGTGAAGGATTCATAATTGCCGATCAATCACCGGGAATGCTTGATCTTTCTGTAATCAGAAATACAAATACAAAAATCATTATGAGATTACCGGATTTTTCTGATAGAGAGTTGGTTGGTAAAGCGGCAGGATTAAACAATGAGCAGATTGAAGAATTGGTGAAACTTGAGCAGGGTGTTGCCGCAATATCGCAAAATAATTGGGTCGAACCTATACTTTGTAAAATCGATAAGTATGAAGATAATCCAGCCGATATTCATCCTATAACTGATGGATATGATGTTCCAGATTCTGTAGATACCAGAAAAGTTTCTGAATCTGTCCTGGATTGTATAATGACGAAAGAATTATATAGGAAAGGAGATCGAGTAGATATAGAGAAGCTAAGAACAGCTGTCTTAAGGTCAAAGCTTGATACTAATGTTAAATGTAAATTTATCGATTATATTGAGTCGGGAAATGAAGAAGCAGTTAACTCACTAAGATCTTTGATTTATGAATTTTTAAATGTTGATAAAGCAGTAGAAGAATCAAAGCATTGTGATGATATTATTGATTGGGTTCGTTCCGTTACTGAAAAACTTTCTCCAGAAATCAAGGGATACTCAAGTGAGCAGATTAATCTTGCCATGGCTTTGATTGTGGATGAATTATCTCGCAGGAATTCCGAATACAATAATATATTGTGCCGATTCGCTGAAGTATACAGACAAAATAGAGGTATATTTTTATGAATGAGATATCAAGTAGAAAAGAATTAGTCGAAGTGAATAATCCTGTGTCTGAAGGCTTCAAGAAAATAAAACCTGAATATAACACTTCTGTTAAAGAGGCAAGAAATTTCATCAATGATATATTCAAAAAAGAAGATATCATTGATAATAAAGAAATCAAAAATGATTTCAAAAAGTTTAACAATGATGTGAATTCAGATAATGATAAGCATCAGTTAAATTACAACTTTGAAACATCTGAAAACAATGAGGTGAAAGAAAAACTAGGTGGAAGCTACAATGATGTAAAAAAGACAAGCGATGGTGAAAAACATGAAGTACATCATACACCTGCGGATAGTGCTTCGAATTTAGAACGTAATGATGGTCCTGCAATAAGGATGGAAAAGGAAGATCATCGTCAAACCGCTAGCTGTGGAAATTCCAAAGAAGCTAGAGAGTTTAGAGAAAAACAAAAAGAATTAATTGACCAAGGAAAATTTAGAGAAGCTCTGCAAATGGATATTGATGATCTTCATGAGAAATTTGGTGATAAGTATGATGATGCGATAACAGAAATGTCAGATTATGTAGATCAGCTTGAAAAGGAGAGAAAAATATAATGGATAAATGGGAGTTTAAACCAAACACATCAGTGGGAAGAATTATATTTGGTATGAATCGTGGTGATGTGCATAAATTGTTTGATGTAGATTGTAAAGAGTTTAAAAAGTCAAAATTTAGCAAGAACACAACGGATGATTATGGGAAATTTCATGTTTATTACACTGAAGATGATAAGGTCGATGCAGTGGAAGTTTTCGAGGGTATAGAGATACTATTGAAAGGAAAGGTAATATTTCCAATTAAATCGCAAGATATAGAAATAACCATTCCTGGAATATCATATGAAGATGGATACTATACACATAAAGGATATTCTATAGGAATAGAAGCTAATGGTAGTGATGCAAAGTGCATACTATTAGGGGCAAGAGGATATTACTACTGATAGGATAGAACCATATCTACAAGAAACTGAAAAAATCTTGCTCTTCTGGCATCATGGTGGGTAAAAAGCTCCTCAGCCCTTGAAAATAAAGGGCTGTAGCAGGGTTAGTTTGTTTCGGATTTCTGTGGGTTGACTTGGAGCCTCTAGCGGTGTGATTTGGTAGCCAGTCAGACTATCACACCGCCCCCTCCATGTAAATCCACAGAAACCTACCCACCACCATGCCAGAAGCCTCAAAAATCTTAGTTTCAGTTTAATTAGACAATATGAAATCTTAAATGAACGAAAGACTGTTAATTTTGAAAGTTTATTAAATGACCTCAGCTTTAAATATTGCTCCAATGTTGTGCAAGAATGGCATGAATAGTTGTTGATTAAGCTTTTATTTATTCGAATTGATGTTAGCTCTCAATTAAACATTGGATTTATTTGATTAAATTTATGAATACTTATTCCCTGATTAACTCCAAAGACATTAGTAAACATTTGCAAAATATCAACTATAAGTTCAACTCCATAGAAACTGCCTGGCTCATATACCAATGCCACAGATTATCTTATGAAGAAAAGAAAACTCTGTGGCAAGAACTTATACATACTATGCCGGACTGCACCATACTGCAGAGAAGCTACGAAACGGAAACAAAATGCCTTCATGAAAGCATAAGGCAGTACATAGAGGTATTTGATCAAAAGATACAGTTATTCTTAAATGATGAACCAGGTGCTAGAAGTGTCTACTTGTACAGCTATAGGTACGGTTCTTATGAAAAGGTGTGGACAGAAGATTATTATGCGATTTTTCCTTCTTTGGAGTTATGTCTTGCTGATTTTCAAGAAGAGTCTGATGATGGAGAGGAGGTTCTCTCATATAAAATAAAAAAACAGTCTCTTGATAGCCCATATCATTACATAGAGGTAACATATCGTAGTGATGGACAAATACTTGATATATATGAGAATCCTGATGAATATAATCCTATCCCGAATTTCTTTGAGGAGCTCTATTTAGAATTTCCAACACCTTTTGAAAAGGGAGATATCCTTTGGATTCCAAATTACAAAGGCGTTTTTGATCGATATTGTGACGAGCGCTTTGTATTAAAATATTTATGTACTTGGGATTCTCCGGATGTAGATAAAACCTATAGGGATAATACTGATATGAATGCTATTGTATACATGGCGTTTCCTAATTACGGAATAGATTACGATCACCCATATAATTATATGGACTATGAGTTCTATAGAGATCCTTTAAAACCGGAAGAGGCGTTTTTGAAAGTACTCAGCAATTATATGAAAGGAAAATTTGACGTTGAAGTTCTTCTAAGGGTTTTCAGGAAGAAATACCTGGAACAAGTCCTTGCTAATGATACTACAGTCAGTTGGTGGGATTATTCGACACAGGTAATTGAAAAGGAATGACCAGAATAATTTAATCATCCCGAAATAAAGGAATATACAATGGATGTTTTCACACTAATCAATTCCAAAGACATACGAGAGTACTTAAGGAATCAAGATTATAAGTTAAATTCTTTGGAAGTAGCATGGCTCATATATCAGTGTCATCGACTTTCTTACGAAGAAAAAAAGCTACTTTGGCAGGAGCTTATTCAGACTAAGCCAGATTGTGGGCCACCACCCAAAGGATATGACATGGGTTGGACGAGTCTTCATGAAAGCCTTAATCTGTACATGGAGACAGTGGATGAGAGGATACATAAATTCCTGCAGGATGAACCGATTGGGGAATATGTCTACATGTATAACTGTTATTACAGGGATGATGAAGGATATTCAGAGGGATATCTACCGGTATATCCGACCTTAGAGAAATGTATGGATGCATTTCACAAGGAAGTGGCATATATGAATGAAGGTTCCGCTAATGAAAATGGAGAATTGTTAAGGTATAAATTCCTTAAGCAGTCTCTCGACAATCCAGATGAGTTATACGAAATGGAATACCGAGGAGACGGGCAGATT
>NZ_JNJM01000055.1:0-4158 GCF_000701645.1 Oribacterium sp. FC2011 | reverse complement strand
TTTTTAGGATCTATTTCAATCATCTTCTGCAAGGTCAGGATTGCTTCGTTAAAGTTTTCTTCGGCGATGTACTTGTTTGCAGATTTAAGCATTCGTCTGATGCGCTGTGCCGGAAGATTGAAGAATACAAGCATCCCGGCAAGTGCTGCCAGAAGGATTCCGGTCAAAACACAAATGATTATAATTGGACTTGATTTCTTTTCCATACCTACCCCTAAATGTTCTTTATAGTATGACTCCTCAGATATTATACAACTTTCCCAAAAACAAAAAAGCCCGCCACAAAGGACAAGCTTTTGAAAAAATAAAATTCAGTTTTCCACAGCATTCCTAACGAATGGAAATTCAAAGATCAAATCAGTATCCATCTCCAACATACGCTTCGTTAAGCCCTGTCATAATACTTTCATATACGCAGTTTTCCATATCATTTACCTCCAAGACTCGTTTCGATAGTTTCAAGCACCTTTTTGATGTTGTCTCTTTTTTCATCCAGCCCAGAACAAACCACCTGTTGTAAATATTCCTCGACTATCTGGTTCAACAAGCACCCATTTATGCTCATTGGAGCCATCTGTTTCTCTACGGTCCAAACAATATTGAAATTCTACATCATATCCTTCATTGTTCCACGATCCCGGTTCCCACATCTTAGCATTCTTATAAACATATATCGAGCCAGAATAAATATATTCATATTCCACATCATACCCGGTAGAAACGGAAAAATATACTTGTTGCCCCGGAATTTCATAAAAATCGCCATGGTCGATCAGCATATCGTTGGTGAAACGCACATCTGAAGCTAATTCTTCATTCGGATAATGTATTCCAATATAAGGGGCAGAAAAATCTTCCGAACCTGTCTGCGCTATATACTTTCCGTCCTTGCCGACTTTCTTTCCGTCAGGTGTCTCGGTATCAACAAGCATGGCTCCGTCTGCACCGACATAATAGGTGTCATCTATCCACTGATTCTTGAGCATGGCTCCGCTATCATTGAAGTAATATTTCTTTCCGTTTATTTCCTGCCATCCGGTTCGCATGATGCCATCTGTTCCGAGATAATAGGTTTTTCCGTCATCCTCCTGAAGTCCGGTGAGCATCACTCCTGATTTGTCGAATAGGTACCATAATTCACCTATCTTCTTCCATCCGGTAGCAGATTTGCCATCGGCTTCATAGTAATGTCTTCCGTCGGCTTCATCCACCCACCCATTGAAATGGTATTTACTCTCATCAAGATCTATAACATAAGTTCCTTTTTTGTGTTCACCTTCGTAGCCATTTTTGCTTACTGCATAATATTCGATGCTGTACTTTCCGTTTCTTCCAAGGGTTATGGACTCACTGTATTCATTCTCTTTGTTACCGGTTTCTGAACTATCAGCGGAGTTTGTATCATTCGCTCCGGCCCCGGAAATTATGTAATATATCTTGCTATCCTCCGGTGCATCAAGTGTCAGACTTATAGGGTCCTTATATGTTCCTCCGGCTTCAGAGATGGTGACCTCCGGGTTTACATCTGTTAGAACCTCGGATATCTTCCGGTTTTCCGGCATCAAAGTCACAGCTTCCTGAAGAAATTCTATCTCTTTATCAATGTCTCCGTTTTTCTCATATGTGTCTGCAAGAAGAACGTAGATATCTTCATTCTTCGGATCTATTTCCAGCATCTTCTGCAATGTCAGGATCGCTTCGTCATAGTTTTCTTCCGCTATATACTTGTTTGCGGATTTAAGCATTCGCCTGATGCGCTGTGCCGGAAGGTTGAAATATACCAGCATTCCCACCAGTGCCACCAGAAGGATACCGGTCAAGACTGAAATGATTAAAATTGGACTTGATTTCTTTTCCATAAATACCCCTGAACATTCTCTATATTAAGCAACGCCACTTGGGATGATTCTTGTCAGAGAGAACCGTACCATATGGCTTTATGTTTATATTCGTTTTCTATACTTTCCAAATATTATACATCTTCAGTAAAATAAAAACGTTAAGTATCTAAAAAGATTTGAAGTGCCACCTTAAAGTCTGAATATCGGGAGGCACCTCAAATCCTTTAGATCCTTAGCGTTTTTTAATTTTTCAACTTTCTATAAATCAGTTGATCAGATTTGATGAAACCGCCTGATTTGCTGCGGTTGTTGTCTTTTCAGCATTGGTATATACTGTTGCCATTTCTGCAAGATCTTGGGAATGCTCCTGAATCTTTGCATGTATCTTCTGCATATCGTCCTCAAGCTCATTGAACTTACTGATATATGACTGTGATGACTCACCTTCCCAGGCTGATGTAAGGTTCTTTACAAGTGTCATCATTTCAGATGTTGTGTTTAACACTGTATTGTCAATATTTGAAAACTCTGATGATGCGTTCTGAAGTTCCTCCGGTGTTACTTTTAACTGTCCTTCCATTTTTATTTCCTCCGTTAATTGTTTTTCCGTTAAAGTTAAATGTATTTTTGGTAATACGCTTTTATGGTCTGGTTTCTCTTATTCTGTACTTAATATCATGCTTTTCTGGTCTGAGCAGTGCTTAAGTTCTGTGCCTCTGCCTTGTCGTACTCAGTTGCATCGTTTTCAAGTGTTGAGATGAATTGCTTTATTCCCTGATAGAAAACATCAAACTGTTCCTTATCCGACTGGAAAGCATTATGGAAAGCATTTCTTGCTTCGCCTTCCCACATGTTTGAAAGAGCATTTTCCTTATCACTAAGGTTTGTAACCTGAGTCTTGAAAGTCTCATTTAATGTTGATAACTGTTCTGCCTGAGTTCTCAGTGTGCTTGTGTTTACTCTGAACATTGACATAATTACTTTTCTCCTTGAATTTGAAATTTATTTTTTGTGTTTTGTTTGTTTTCTTTTGTATGTACTCATATTAGCATCGTTATATATGTAATGGTTCAAAGTCTGATAAAAAGCAATATTCGCTGATGAATGGTATTATCCCTCATCCTTACGAAAGATTTTCGATATAAATATCAGGTAAATCATCGTCCTAATTGTTGTAAAGTATCTGAATTTTCACATAAATAAGATAATCGATGTATGCGGTAATCTACCGATGGTTTTCATTATAATTGTTTCATCATAACTACATATTATTTATGATTTCTATCATTTCCGCACAGTTGTATTTCTCTTGAGAAGTCATCATATCGGATTCATTGAAATACTTTAGTTTTAGTGCATTAAATTCTTCTTCACTGACAGGTTTTTCATCGAATTCATAATCAAAAAAACCAACATCAGAATCACCTCCACAAATATGATGAAGCTTCTCAAATCCATTTTGCTTAAACTTATAACTATACCAGTCTTCATAAATGCAAGTGCCACCACTTTCAAAAATCAGATTTTTTCTGTCATTATATTTAACTGACGTTTCATGAAGACCTCCAATTACTATGATTCTATTATCCACATAAGTGATAATTGATATAATACGAGGGGGGGTACAATCCGGGGAATATAAAAACAGCTCTGGAATTAAGTCATCATTTATATACGCATAATTCCAACATGATGAATATTTCGAATCTACTCGATAAAGATCATTTATGCTATATTGAAAATCTTGTTCTAAACCATATGTATCTATTATTGATGAAGATTTTGAGTTTCCATTTAGAAAATCAATATAAGCTTTCTTCCATGCCTCATCTATCTTTCTTCCATCCTTACCTACTTTCTTACCGTCGGGTGTTACAGTATCAACGAGCATGGCGCCGTCTGCCCCTACATAGTAGGTGTCATCGATCCACTGATTTGTGAGCATGGCTCCATTTTCGTTAAAGTAATATCTCTTTCCGTTTATGTCCTGCCAGCCTATGACCATGATGCCGTCAGATTTGAGATAATATGTATTTCCTTTGTCTACTTGAAAACCGGTAAGCATCACGCCATTACTGTCGAAAAGATACCATTTCCCTTTAAGCTTAAGCCAACCTGTAATTGATACGCCGTTTTCATCATAGTAATGTCTTCCGTCAGCTTCTTCTACCCACTCATTGAAATGATACTTATTCTCATCAAGTTTTATTGTATAGGTGGCAGTCTTGTGATCACCTTCGTATCCGTTTTTGCTTACTGCATAGTACTCAATGGTATATTCTCCGTTTTTATCTAAGCTTACGGGGGATGAATATTT
>NZ_JNJM01000054.1:0-4633 GCF_000701645.1 Oribacterium sp. FC2011 | reverse complement strand
TCTGAATATTATTTTTATTTAGTAGCCATTCTTGAGAATGTTAATAGACAGACTCAATTTGATAATCCTGATGACATAAATCCTACTATATATCGCATCGACAGGATAAAAGATTTAGAGATAACTTCCGTGCATTTCTTAATTCCTTACAAAGACCGATTCGAGGAAGGTGAATTCAGAAAACGAATTCAGTTTATGTTTGGAGGGAAACTAAGGCGAGTTAAATTCGAATATACCGGATATTCTGTTGAAGCAGTTCTCGATCGACTACCGACCGCAAAGATTCTCGGTGAAGAAGACGGTAAGTATATAATACAGGCAGAAGTGTTTGGTGATGGGATAGATATGTGGCTGAGGAGTCAGGGGGATACAATTAAACTTTTGCAAAGGAGTAATTAATGTCAAACAAAATAATCGTAGAGATAACATATAATTTGAAAGGACTTAGAGACATTATAGTTGGAGATTTGGATTTAAATATTGATCCGATTCGTGGAAAAGATATCCGAGAATGGTTTGAACCATTTAAGGGAAGAGTATCATGGGAGGGATTAATCTCTGAATGTAAAGAATTGTTACAAGATGATGAAGCAGATCTTGATTTTATATTTAGGGGAGATCCAGAAAATGAAAAAATTCTTAGAGAATGTCTCAAGAATTACGGATATACTTTGAATTCATATTTAAATGAACAAACAGTTTACGAGGAAAATGCATCAGAAAAGAAATCTATAGTTGATGATTATAATAAACAATCATCAACTGAAGATACTCTTAATAAGGCTAAAAGGATGGAAAATCTTGGTAATATAGATGAAGCAATTCAATTGTATCTCACATTAGCTCAAAAGGGTAATGCGGAAGCACAATATAAATATGCCCAATTAAGAGAAGCTCTTTTGAATGAAAACAAAGGCAGTCATTCAGAACATGATAAATACCAAATATTTCTTTACTATGAGAAAGCTGCAAAACAAGGACATCCTGAAGCAATGTATTGTCTTGCTAATTGTTATACCGATAGTATAGGTGTTAATAAAAATCCTATTGAAGCCGCAAAATGGTATGAAAATGCTGCAAATCTAGGTGTGGTTATGGCAATGCGTAATATTGGAGAATGTTACTATGCAGGCGCGGGTGTTCCTCAAAATATGTCATTGGCAATTGAGTGGTTTAAAAAAGCAGTAGAAAAGGGTAATGATTTAGTAAGTGCTCGTAATTTGGGTGCAATATATTGTGTGGATGAATATGGTCAAGATCTTAATGAAGCTAAAACATGGATTACGATTGCTGCAAAAGGAGGCGATGCATATTCACAAAGAATTCTAGCTGAAATGTCAGAAGGATCTGATGCTATTGAGTGGTTAATGAAATCAGCAGAACAAGGTAATGCAGATGCCATATTCGAACTTGGAAAAAGCTATTTACTAGGCAATAATATTGAACAAAATTCCCAAAAGGCGATTGAATTATTTGAAAAGGCAGAAGAGGCTAATAATTATGGATCTTGCTTCTATCTAGGGGGTTGTTATTTAAACGGAGACGGAACAGAAGTTGATTATTCAAAAGCTATCTCATACTTTAAAAAAAGTATATCACAACACGAAAAATACAATGATGAAGATTATCTATATGAGTATAGTGCTTCCTGTTATATGCTGGGGCTCTGTTACTACTATGGGTATGGTGTAGATGAAAATAATACAAGAGCCGTTGAACTTTTTGAAAAAGCCGCTGATTACAATCATAAAGATGCTTTGTATTATTTGGGAAAATGTTATGAAAATGGCTATGGAGTGGATAAAAATTATCATGAAGCTTTTCATTATTTCCTTAAAGCTGCTATGAATGAACAAGTTGATGCTCAGCTCCTTTTAGGCGAATGTTATATGCATGGAGAACTTGATGTTGGTATAAACAAATCAGAAGCATTTTCATGGTATGAAAAAGCTGCTGAAAATGACAATGCTATTGCTCAAGAATATCTTGCATATTTATATCTATTTGGAGAAGGTGTTGAGAAAAATGAAAAACTTGCAATAGAATGGTTATTAAAATCTGCTGAGCAAAACAACCCTTCTGCAATGGAAAGTTTAAGTGAATGTTATCATGATGGCACGGGGGTTGAAAAGGATAACTTAATGGCTTTTAAATGGTGTGAAAAAGCAGCAGAGTTAGGTGATGCACAAGCACAATATAACCTAGGATTTTTCTATTCAGAAGGAACTGAAGTTCCTAAAGATATACATAAAGCAGTAGCTTTGGAATTATCTGGTTTTTATGGTGGAAAAAATGAGGAAAAGAAACATTATTCAGAGATCCTCAAAACTTGTAGAGGACGCGAAATGTTTGATTTATATCAAGAAGCTGCAGATAAAGGATCAAAAGAAGCTCAAGATCGTTTAAAGAATCTTAAAAAGTATTCAAATTAAAAGGATGTTAATATGAACGAAAGTATAGATAATCGTGATTACAATGAGTTGAGCTCAACATTAAAGCTTGCCCAAAATGTCATTTATAAAGAATACCTAGGTCATTTCACTGACTATAGTATACTTCTTCCAAGAGAATTATTGATGAGTGAAGAACCCTCACGATGTATAAGAATGTTTCATTTAAAACAGCTTACTTGTAAAAAGAATGAAGATATATTACAAAAACTCTCAACAGTATATCATTCAGCGATGTCACTAGGATGTAGTGTTTTTTTAATTATTGATTCTCCAGGAGATATTGACATTGTTAATATCTATATTGGTGTCAGATCACCTGATATATATGATAAAATTCAGGCTAAAGCATTAAGAACCTCATATAGTGCTTTGAAAAATGGAATTAAGAGTAACTTTCCTGGAAGTACGTTGATTAATATATCAGCATCACAAAAAATTCCCGACTTATTAGACGATATTTTTCAAGAGAATATTTCTAATATCTCGGCCGTTTCCTGTGTTGCCTCCATTCGAGATAAAGATAAAACCGAAAATAAGGATTTTATTCAAGGTATCGAGAAGCTTATTGATACAATGCATGGCAAGCCATATACAGGAATATTTATTGCGGAACCAGTACAAGATCAGGAACAGTCTGAAATAAGATCAGGATATCAGGATATATATAGTACTCTTTCATCTTTCAGGAAAAGTACTTGGTCTTATAATGAAAGTGAGAGCGAATCTGTTTTAAATACCATAAGTCATGGTGTTTCTAAAACGGTAACAGAAGGAGTTACTCATACTCAAAGCCATACGCTATCTCATACAGAAGGAAGTAATGATCAATATAATTTTAATGTAAATATAGGAGGAAACACATCATCTTCAAAAGGTACCACTGAATCAGAAACAAAATCATCGCCAACAGCTGCCTCCAGAGCCGGAGCAGCACTAAAAAGCTTATCGGATTTAATATCATATATTCCGGTTGAGGCAATCGCTATTCCTGGAATAGGTCAAGTTATTGGAGTAGTAAAAGGGGCTGGTGTTGTAGGTTCTGCAATGCAGGGTTCTAGTATTTCTAAAGGGATCGCAAAAACCATAAGTCGTTCATTAGGGGCTAATATTGGATTAGGTGGCGGTTATACACATGGAAAAATCCAAAGTGATACTATTGCAGATGGAGAAGCTGAATCCACGAATACAAGTGAAGCAACAGGAACGAATGATCAAACATCAGAGGGAACAACCCATACCGATGAAAAAGGTAAAACATTACAAATTGAATTCACAAACAAAGACATTGAGGAAATCCTTAAAAGAATTGACGAACAACTTCAAAGACTTAAAGAGTGTGAAGATTTTGGGGCATATAGTTGTGGCGCATATTTTCTGTCTAATAATGAAGAAAATTCCATTCTTGCCGCTAACACATATAAAGCTCTATTAATAGGCAAAGGCACTTCAATTGAAAAAGGAGCAGTTAATGTATGGAATGAAAAAAATACAGTAACTGTTATGAAAGAGTATTTACGTCGTTTTTCACATCCTATATTCGCTATGCCATTAGAACAAAACGATAATAATTCTCATATGGTTCAATCACCAAGTACCATTGTAAGTGGTCTGGAATTACCATTACATCTTGGGCTTCCATTTAAATCTGTTGTTGGCCTCCAAGTTATAGATCATGCGGAATTTGGAAGAAATGTCTTAGAAGGTGAAGAGACTATAAATATCGGAAAACTGTATCATATGGGTCAAGTTGAACAAGACATTAAAGTATTCTTGGATAAAGAAAGTCTTACTAAGCATGCATTTATAACAGGTTCGACCGGCTCTGGAAAATCAAACACTATCTATAAAATGCTTGATGAATTAATAAATCAGGATGTTAATTTCCTTGTTGTTGAACCGACTAAAGGTGAATATAAATCAGTATTTGGAAGGACCAAAGGTGTAATAACTTATGGCACAAATCCTGTTTTGAATGACATAGTATTATTAAGGATTAATCCTTTTAGATTCCCTAAGACAACCCATATATTAGAACACTTGGATCGCCTTGTTGAGATTTTTAATGTTTGTTGGCCTATGTATGCAGCTATGCCTGCAATTTTAAAAGATTCTATTGAAAGAGCTTATGCTAATTGTGGTTGGGACTTAGAGAAGTCAAAGAATCGATATGACCCTGAACT
>NZ_JNJM01000053.1:0-4795 GCF_000701645.1 Oribacterium sp. FC2011 | reverse complement strand
AGGCCTGTGATCTCTCCTGTGTGGCCGTTACATACAAGACCCTGGATTCCCTTGTCATAGAAGCTCTTGATCCAACGAAGGTATACTCTGAACTCCTGCTCGTTGATTGAGTAGTCGTCATTAAGTGGTACTGATACTGCAGGGAATATTGTTTTGAAATTCTTAACCTTAGCCATGATTGTTTTTCTCCTTATTTTTACACGAATTTGATAGTGAATTTAATCTTTAACTACATCAGCAAGGCGCCTTCGCTGTCTGCAATCGTTTGTTTTATTATGTGATATTTATATCATCCGTGAAAAACTTATGCAATATTTTCGGTCTTGACTGCAATTTGTTGCATATAGGCTGCAATAAATTGTATGAATTGTAGTTTTTTTCCAGTTTTGTGTAGTTGTAATTGTGTATATTTATATGTTCGTTTGGCGATCGCTTTGTGCATATTTTTATCTCATATTCCAATTGCAATCGTTTGTATACTCTTGTATCATTGTATTTAGAAAATTTGTTTATCCACAAATAACCAATCATATCTGTCATCCTTATGTCAGAAGCAATCGATTGGAAATATACATTTATATATGAGGTAATCAATATGGCCACCCTTAAAGATGTTGCGGCTCTGGCGCACGTTGATGTTTCAACTGTTTCAAGAGCCCTTAATAACAGTTCATATGTCCACCCGGATACCAAAGCCAGAGTCATGGCTGCTGTGAAGGAACTTAGCTACAAACCCAATGTTCTGGCAAGAGGCTTAAGACACGGAAAACTCAATACCATAGCTATAGTCATTCCCAAGATCAACTACTCCATTTTTTCACATGTCGCCTTCGGAGTAGAAAAAGAAGCCCAGGCAAAGGGTTACGCTGTCATAATGGTAAACACCGGAAATGACGGTGTAATAGAAAAAGAAAGTCTTAACAAATTAAGAAACAGTTTTATTGATGGCATGATCATCGCATCTACCGGGAGCAACAAGCGTCTGATACGGGACATCAATACAGAAATTCCCGTTGTACAGTTTGTCAGATGCTTTGACCCCAACATAAGCTGCGTTGATGTCAACTACACTGAGATAGGATACAAAGCTGTATATCATCTATATGAAAAAGGCTGCAGGAGAATCGCCATAATCAACGCTTCCATTCCTCTTGCTCCATATATGGAAAGATACACAGGATACAAACGTGCCCTTTCAGAATTAGGTCTTGAGGAAATAGCCATTTCCAAAGAGTCCTTATTGCAGGATATTTTTTATGGTTATGAATGCACCTTAGATCTTTTAGATAAATATGATGATATTGATGCTGTTCTGATGGCAGGTGACGCCCAGGCCATGGGTGCTTTGAGAGCCTTGAAAGAGCGTAAGATTTCCGTACCTGAACAAATCAAGGTTATGAGTATGACAGGAACCGAAGTAGGAAGTATGCTTGAAACCTCACTAACAGCCTTCGAACTTCCGGAAGAAGAGATCGGTTCTCAGGCAGCCCTGATGCTCATCAGAGCCATAGAGGCTCCCAAAGACCAAAAGCCTTCCGTCCAGCATCTCACTCTTTCCGCCAGACTGGAGGAAAGGGAGTCAACCATGTAATGCAGCAAATTGTTTCGCACAAATTTATATGATTCCTTTAAAAAGGCTAATCAATCAAAGGAAAGCATATTATATCCAACAGTGACGGTTCTCGCCGACAAGAACCGTCACATACGGACAGCCGAAAGATAACCTACAGATAAATAAAAGAACGGGAACCTTCTTTGACCGAAGATTCCCATTCTTTTTTTCCTGTTTTCGCTTTATTTCGTCTTAAGTCTCTTTTAGGTCTTTCACCCGGATTTTTATCTCAGGTTTTTCTTTTAGAAGCAAAGCGTACATTGAATTTTTCGTCCTTTGCGTCAAGCTCACACTTTCCGCCCTTCTTCAATCTTCCAAAAAGAATCTCATCCACCAGAAGGGTCTTGACTTCATTTCCTATAACTCTGTCAATCTCTCTTGCACCGTATTCCCTGCTTATTCCCTTTTTCTTCAGGAGCTGAACAGCCTCTTCCGTATAGCTCAGTTCAACCTTCTTCGCCTTAAGCATTGAACTAAGTTCAGATAGCTTCTTTCCGGCTATAAGCTCTGCCATGGTCTCATCCATGCTGTTGAACACCACTATCTGGCTCAGTCTGTTACGGAATTCCGGCTGAAATGTCTTTTTGACCTCTTCCATGAGCGTATCTTTGGTACCGTCCTTGGCAAGGAAGCCAATGCCTGCCTTACCGAGTCTTGTGGCTCCGGCGTTGGAGGTCATGATTATGATGACATTCCTGAAATCTGCCTTTCTTCCCTGGTTATCGGTCAATGTGGCATAATCCATGACTTGAAGGAGTATATTAAACACATCCGGATGAGCCTTTTCGATCTCATCCAGCAGCAATACACAATTCGGATTTTTACGGATCTCCTCTGTCAAAAGTCCGCCCTCTTCATATCCCACATAACCTGCGGGAGCACCCACCAGCTTTGCCACAGAATGTTTTTCTTCGTATTCACTCATATCGAACCGAACAAGAGAAATGCCCAGTTCCTTTGCAAGCGTCTTTGCTATTTCAGTCTTTCCGACACCGGTAGGACCTACGAACAGAAGACTCGCCAGAGGCTTAGTCTCTTCTATCATGCCGGCTTTTGAAAATTTGACCGCATTAACCACCTGTTTTATAGCCTCATTCTGACCGTAAACCTGTGACAGAATCCTGTCCTCCAAAGATGCAAGACTTGAAAGCTCATCGGTTTCGGCAGCCTTTATGGGAACTCTGCAGATCTTTGTGAGAACTTCATTTATAAGTTCCTTTCCGACGGTCTGTCTCTTCTGCTCCAATGGATGGATCTTTCTGTAGGCTCCCGCTTCATCGATAAGGTCAATGGCCTTATCCGGAAGGAATCTTTCATTGATATACCGGGCGCTCATTCTGACCGCATATTCAAGTACGCCCTTTCCGTATACTACTCCATGAAACTTTTCGTATTTTTTTCTGAGTCCTTCAAGTATCTTTATGGACTCCTCTATGCCCGGTTCTCTGATCTCCACATTCTGAAATCTTCTCACCAGGCTCTTGCTTTTCTCAAAATGCTTTTTATATTCTTCAAATGTGGTAGCTCCGATGAAGCGTATCTTTCCTGCCGCAAGGTACGGCTTCAGGATATTGGCAGCATCAAAGCTGCCCTCACCGGTGGCACCGGCTCCTAAAAGATTATGTATCTCATCGATATAAATGATAGGATTATCTTCTTTTTCTATACGGGAAAGTATCTTTTTAAGACGTTTTTCGAAATCTCCGCGATACTTGGTTCCCGCAAGCAGGCTTCCGAGATCCAATGAATATATTCTCGCACCCTTTAATGGGGCCGGAACATTATCCTGATTTATACGTTCGGCAAGTCCATAGGTGATGGCAGTCTTGCCGACTCCCGGTTCTCCCACATGAAGGGGATTGTTCTTGTCTTTTCGGCAGAGGATCTGAATGGTTCTTTCCAGCTCCTCTTCTCTTCCTATGAGAGGATTCACATTCTGAAGCATGTCATTTATGCAAGGTGCAAAATCAGACAAAGGTTCTTCCTCTTTCTTATCTCCCGAACTTGCATTCTCCCCGGAAATCAAAGGCGCATCCTCATCTTCATAGACAGAAAGAAGCTCCTCCAGCAGAGACACTTCGTCAACTCCCTGTTTGTTCATGTAATATGCGGCATAGCTCTCTTTTAGATTAAAAATGGCATGCAGAAAATGACTGAGCTCCACTACTGACCTGCCACTGTTTACTGCCTGATTATGGGCTATTGTAAATGCCATCTCCATACCGGCCGACATTTCAGGTCCGCCTTTTTCTTTTTTATCCACGAAGCCTTCAAGATAGTTCACCAGCTCCTGTTCCAGTTCCTTTACATCTCCCCCGCAATTTCCGAAAGCAAGTCTGAAATCATCATGAGAACATATCTCCAGCAGTACCAGTTCTGGAGTGACATATTCGTAATGCATCTTTAGGGCTGTTGTATAAGAGTTATTTATAATTGCCGCAAGCTCTTCCGTTACATTCATTGAAATATCCTTTCTTTATCAAGCCTCACACGGCCAAAACCGCGCACTTCAAATATATGTAAGTCAGGCTTCCTCAACTGTCATCTTGAATGGAAAACCGGCACTCTTTGCACGTATTTTGGCAGCATTGACCTTGGACACCGCTATATCATACGGATAACAGCCTACAACTGCTTTACCTCCCTTATGAACAGTCATCATAAGTGACTCTGCTTCAATCTCGTTCTTGTTAAATATCTCAACGAGAATCTCAACCACAAATTCCATCGTGGTGAAGTCATCGTTATGCATGATCACATTATATTTTCTTGGTTCACGAAGCTTGATATTTGTTCGTTCCTGTATCGCTGCCTGCGTAGCCATTTAACCACCTTTTCTGTCATTATAATATTTTCTGATTTTACCATGTCTCGCTTAGGATCCGAAGACATTCACCAAAGCTACACATTTTTTGTATCTCTCACATTATTATATAACAAAAACCACGGGACATGAATTCACATATCCCGTGGTTCTTTATGGATAAATCTGGATAACTTAAGAGATTAAGCAAACTTAGACATATCAACCTTCTCAAGACCGCTGTTCTTGATACCCTGAGCGATCCAGTCCTTCTCTTCCTGGTTAAGAGGAAGTACAGGCTTTCTCATAAGGCCGCTTGTGAAGATACCTCTCTGTACAAGTGTCTCCTTAAGTCTTGCGTGTGCCTCACCTGATGGCTG
>NZ_JNJM01000052.1:0-4872 GCF_000701645.1 Oribacterium sp. FC2011 | reverse complement strand
TGTTGGAAAGTTCATCCGTTAGCTTATTTGCCGTATATCCTTTATAAATGTCCCGGATGTTAAGGGAATCCTCGCCGGCTTCGTCCTGTAATTTCAAACTAAAATATTCTTCTGTATCTTCAGAATACTCATTTGCTATGTCTACCAATTCCTTTAGGTCCCCGGAGTATTCCTTGTCCGGGATTCTGAGATGATCTTGGTCATCCTCTAATCCCACAGTATTTAATGCATTACCCATTATGCCGATCAGATCTGCTGTATCCTTTAAAGCATTTTCTGCATCGGATCCATAAAAGCTTAAACTTATGACTGTATAAAGAGAATTAAAACCAGCAGTTGCCGTTCCATCCTGCACTGTGATTTCTATTGATTCAGATAAGGGCGGAACATTCGCAGATTCCGTCTCAGTTTCTTCAGTTTTTTCCACCGTTTCCTTTATTTCCTCAGTTTCTTCTGTTTCCGGTATTTCGGTTGTTTGCTCCTCAGTAACAGCTGCTTCAGTTGCTTTGCTCTCCGTAGCCTGAGAAGAAGCCTTACTGCATGATGTTGAAAATATAAGAAGCAAAATACTTAACGCGATAGATAACTTTTTCATAATCATTGTCCTCTTCAAAAAATCGCTTATTAATACTAATCGTCAAAATTCAATCTTTATATAAAAGACGGCAATATAAGTATTATAATGTTAGATGACGATAAGAAAATTCATCACATGATCAGTTTGTTGTTCGCGACAACGGATGCGTTAATTTTAGGAGCAAACGAATGGCAACAATTATTATAAATTTTGGCACACCAGAACCATTTAGATTTAAAGAGCCTTCTTTGAATGAAGATTTTGAGGCAAGGCTAAGAGGAAAAGCGTATGTATCTGAATATGACACCACGCTTTATAAAACGGAGGATGATCTTATTAAGGCCGTAAGGTCTAATATCGTTAACATCACAGAAGAGAGTCTTGCCTCATGGCCTAGTAATGATATCATGTCATCCAAAAAGGAAGATCTTCTTAATTCATTTTTTAAAGCTGCATATGAAAAGATGGGCATAAAGGCAGAATTTGCAGTTGAAAGCTTTGTCTTAACAGAGGAATCTAACAAAAGATATCAAAACAAAAAAGGAAATGCATTGTTTGGGATGTTTCCCGGAATGAATCCAGCAAACCAGCCTAAATTATCGGATCTACAGCCTGAGGAACATGGACCGGTAGTTGAGATCTGTTCAGATTATTCAAGTCATGGTATGGCCATGGGAAGCGATACATCAGGTCGGGAAGTTGTCAGATGGCAGGAAGATGGAACAGTTCTCATAGAAATATCAGATCGAAGATACGGTAAGGAAACCTATGAGAAACATCTTGCGGGAATTGATGCTTCAGAAAAACTACGGAAGTATGTAAAAGAAAGCCACATTGCAGAAATGGCTCAAGTTAAACCGATACCAAATCCCTTCCAGATGACTGATTATTCTTCCAGTTCCCATATCACATTCACGTTTTTAGACGGTGGTGTCATGGTGAGCAGGAGACTTGATTGCGGATCCTGCTGGAATCTACAACAAAAAACCATAGGAAAGATACGTGATCTAATAAAGGAATGTATCGATACCGGAAAATGCCTTGAGAAAACAGAAACAGGAAATGACACGAATACTACGATTCCCGGTATTATGGGAGCCACAAATCAGGGGATGAAAATAAAGGTGCCTGGAGCATGGACATGCAGCTGTAATCAAGAGAATACAGGAAAGTTCTGTGTAAACTGTGGTAGTCCAAAACCGTCCGGAAAGTGGAAGTGTCCTACTTGTAATACGGAGAACGAAGGAAGATTCTGCTCTGGGTGCGGTGCGGCGAAACCATAATAATATAAAACACACAGCCCGAAATACTCTGATGATTTCAAGGTATTTCGAGCTGTTTTTTAAATAACTTCGTCCTTAAAAAATGCTAATAATCCCTTTTCATCTTCATGTTCCATAAACTCATTGAATTTAACCACTGGCAAAGGGGGCACCAGTACTTCTCCCTGGAAGAAATCAACTCCCATACCGGCTAATTTCACCATATAGGAAGCATCCTCAAGGAAATTAGCCGTAATATAGGTGTCATTCTCCTGTCCATAATCTATGAGCATGTTCACGATATACTTATTCGCTTTCAGTCCCTTTAAAGAAAGCTCCTTCGTTATCTTCTGACCAAATGTTATGGAATTGAAGAAACCTTCTCTCATATAATCAAAAGCTATAGAACCGGCATCAAAGCCATCAACACCAACGATATAACCGCTGTTTTTTAGCTCAAGCATACTTTCCATATTCTCGGGTGTAGCTTTAACAGGTATATTATCATTCTGGGCGATCGTTATCCAAAGCCGGTTCCTGTCAATACCCGCCACACTCATTCTGCCGTTCAAATACTCACAAATATCAGGAGTTATGCTGCTGATCGACAGATTGATATCGAGTTTAACCTGCCCATGCCCGTTTCCTTTTAAGTACATCAACTCAGCAACAGCATTATCTATTATGATGTGGTCGATATCTTTAAGCATACCAATACGGTATGCAATATAGATGATTAGCGGCGGATATATTGTTGCTTTTAAATTGTCATCAGATGTTTGGCTCAATGGATTCCATCGTATCAACACCTCTGCTCCCACGAACTTTAAATCCCTGTTCATCTGTGGCTGGTATTCGAAAAATAAATCACCGTATTGTTTCGGTATGTTCCGGTTCAGAACACGGCGCATAATATCACTTAATGTGTCCAACGTCCTCAATAGAGATGCTGATAGCAAAGATTCATCAAATACACGTCCTTCCGCTTCACATTTCTTGTAAACCTTCTCCAGCTTTTCTACTTCCCTGAAAAAGACATACACGTCATATTCATCCATCAACTTTACAAATGGTATAAGTATGAGGGTATCTATAAACACTGCGAACATTGCAATTACTGACATGGCTACTGAGCCGGTCATTACAAAGGCATATATTGGGAAAGGCGATATAACTTGTGGTGTCATCGTTGCAACGGGCACGATTCCCATTTCGTGAGCAATTATGAATATTTCAAGGTTAAGAATAGGAAGGAATATCATCGGAAGTATAAATATAGGGTTAAAAATAACGGGAATCCCATAAAGAATCACCTCCGGAAAATTAGATATAATAAACGGCACTGATATTTTTGCAACCCATCGTCTTCTGTAGGAATTGGAAACCAATATTACCGCAAAAAACAGCGGAATAGCCAGACCATACCCACCCATACCCCTGCAGAGCTGCAGCAATGGTTCCGTTATGAATTCATTTTCATGTAAATAAAAGAATCGTTTATTTACATAGGTTGTCAAATGCCTTACATCCAGACCTATGAATGTAAATAAAGCATTTTCCAAAAAATAAATGATTGCCATTAGATGTCTTCCGAAAGGTAGAAGGTCATATCCGGAAGAACAAAGATTATGAATTATCTGAGAAGGAGATGCCTGGAATACCGATACCATTAATCTATTCCATGCTGCGGCAGAAAAACCTGCAATAATAGAAGGCATACCATACTCAATTACACCGTTCCAGAGGGGATCTATATTAATGACTTTCTTGGAAGACCAGTACCCTGAAATATGGTCTAAAACAAAAACAAATGCCTTTGTTACATAAAGACCTACCAGCATTGCGATCAGTTTGTTGCTGTATCCCAGCAATGAAATATCATTAATAATCTCGGAACTCAAAAATGTGCCGTATGCCACCAGTGCCACAGGACAAACTACCCATTGGGCTGTCGACAGTCTTGGTTTTAGCTCAACCATATAATAATGTGAAATAGCAGCGCAGAAGATCACACCCTGCAGAAGTCTAGATCCGCTCTTTATGTCACTTAGCAGGCTTAAGATCTCATTTCTTCGTAAACTGTGAAAATGATTCAACCATGCCTGATATGCCGGATTTGGCGTTTCAAGTATGATTCCGGTCAAAGTAGATACTATAAGTATTGGCATTATGCAGATAAAGGCTCGCTTTACTGCTATGACACATGACATATCATTAACCTTATCGCAGAATTTAAATAACCGTTTTTTTAAGTTGCTTTGAATTTCGGCTTTTTCCATAATGTTCCCTCATTAATAAAAATACCTAAAAGCATTAATAGTTCCTAAAAATCAGCTTTGGAAAAAGATTAGCCGCACAAAAAATAGTTAGACTGAAAATTGGTCATTAATGTCCGATATACCTCAAAATACGAATGAGCGTCTATAAAGATACTTATTTTTTAGCTTTAAATAGTCTGATTTAATTATTTGTGGCCTCATTCGTAAAATAATCTTCTTAATAAACTTCTTCTGGATGTTTACCTCCTTTGATATGGCTATCTTCTCATACGACCATGACAAAAAATTGTACGTAAACCAGTTTTCCGTTTCTAATCAGTGTTTTTAGAGTTGCTCTAATTTTTATAAATAAACAGCCAGTGATCATACCTCGCATTATTTCCATAACTATCTGAAATCGGATAGTTGTGGAAATAATGTAGACAAAAGCTTCCATTGGTGCTACGATCAGACCAGATAAAATTTCCATAACTCTTTCGAAAAGGTATGTTGTGGAAGAAAAAGGTGGAGCCGTATGATAGGGAGAGAAGCAGAATTAAAACAACTAAAATCGCTAAAGAATGAGGAAGAACCTCAATTTATAGCAGTTTATGGGAGAAGAAGAATCGGAAAGACATACTTGATTCGAGAAAGCTTTGAGTACGAATTTACTTTCCAACATACTGGAGTTGGCAATAATGAGAAAAAAAGCGCCGAAACACAGAAGCAGGAACAGCTGGATAAGTTTAGGGAATCATTATCAGAAGCAGGATAT
>NZ_JNJM01000051.1:0-5027 GCF_000701645.1 Oribacterium sp. FC2011 | reverse complement strand
TCTGAATATTATTTTTATTTAGTAGCCATTCTTGAGAATGTTAATAGACAGACTCAATTTGATAATCCTGATGACATAAATCCTACTATATATCGTATTGACAGGATAAAGGACTTAAAGATAACTTCTGAACACTTCTTAATTCCTTATAAGGACCGATTTGAGGAAGGTGAGTTCAGGAAACGAATCCAGTTTATGTTTGGCGGGAAACTGAGAAGAGTCAAATTCGAATATACCGGATATTCTGTTGAAGCAGTTCTTGATCGACTACCGACTGCAAAGATTCTCAGTGAAGATGATGGCAAATATGTGATACAGGCAGAAGTATTCGGAGATGGGATCGATATGTGGCTGAGAAGTCAGGGGAATATAATAAACATCTTATAAAAGGAGCATATAATGCCTAAGAAAATAACAGTATTAATAACATATGATATGAAAGGACTCAATGGAATAAACGTTGGAGATATGACTCTTAACATTAATCCTATTCGCGATAAAGGAGTTGAGGAATGGTTTAAGCCATTTAAAGGAAGAGTAAAATGGGATGGATTGATATCAGAAATCTTTGAATTATTGCAGGATGACGAAGCAGATCTTGATTATAAATTTTGGGGTCCAGATGAGGATAAAGCTATTTTTTTTGAATGCCTCAAAAATAATGGGATTTTTTTTGAGACAAGTTCACAACATGAATTCAATCACGAACATAAAGAAGATATAGTTGAAAGAGAAAATAATTCAAAAGAACTTGATGCTAATAAGCAACCATCCATTGAGGAAACACTTAACAAAGCTAGAAGGAATGAAAATCTCGGTAATATCGATGAAGCAATACAATTATATCTGTCTTTGGCTCAGAAAGGTAATGCTGAAGGACAATTCAAATATGCAGAATTAAAAGAAAAGCTCCTAAATGAGAATAATGCAACTAATTCAGATCATGAAAGGTATATAGTATTCCGTTACTATGAAAAGTCAGCAAAACAAGAACATGCAAAAGCAATGATACGCTTAGGGGATTGCTATTTGTATGGCCATGGTGTTGATGAAAATATTACTGAAGCTAAGAAATGGTATGAAAACGCATCTCAATATCAACAACCAGAAGCTATGCGTAAATTGGGACATTTATTATATTACTATGAAGAATGTCAAGACGAACCTGCAGCAATTGAATGGCTTGAAAAGGCTGCAATGATGGAAGATGAAAAGGCTGCCTTTGAATTAGGCTTTATATTATATTATTTTTCTGATTATTATGATTATGATAAAGCAATAAAATGGTTGAAAATAGCTGCAAACAAAGGTAATTCTGACGCACAATCTAGATTAGGTAAAATCTTGAAAGGAGAAGAAGCTGTATATTGGTTAAAAAAAGCTTATGCGCAGGGAGAGTACTATTATGGACGATATTTAGCCCAACATTATCTTGACGGTGATGGAGTTGAAAAAAATGAAATTGAAGCATTCTCAATTTTAAATGATTGTGTTAACCATGATGTAATTGATGCATATTATAATTTGGGCATATGTTACTACTATGGGAGAGGAACGGAAATCAATTATTCTAAAGCCTTTTCGTGTTTTGAAAAAGGTGTTTTGAAATCATTAGATCGTATGAAAGAAAATGGTAATTCCTATAGTACTTTTGATGGTTTAGAATTTTATATGCTTGGATATTGTTATTATTTTGGAAAAGGAGTAGATGAGAACAATAAAAAAGCCATTGAATATTTTGAAAAAGCAGCTGAGTATCATAATAAAGAAGCATTATTTCTTTTAGGTGAATGTTATTCAAAGGGCTATGGGGTAAACATCGATTATCGTAAAGCTTTTAATTATTACCATGAGGCTGCGTTAAATGAACATATTGATTCTCAGGTCATTTTAGGCAAATGTTATATGAATGGGGAACTTGATGTTAGTATAAATGAATCAGAAGCTATTTCATGGTATGAAAAGGCTGCTGAAAAAGGTAGCGCTAGTGCTCAAGAATATCTTGCATATTTTTATCTTTCTGGAGTATGTGTTGAGAAAGATGAAAAACTTGGAATAGAATTGTTATTAAAATCTGCTAAGCAAAACAACCCTTCTGCAATGGAAAGTTTAAGTGAATGTTATCATGATGGTATAGGGGTTGAAAAGAATAATTCAATGGCTTTTGAATGGTGTGAAAAAGCAGCAGAGTTAGGTGATGTATCGGCACAATATAATCTGGGAATTTTTTATTCTGAAGGAACTGATGTCCCTAAAGATATACATAAAGCTGTATATTGGTATGAAAAAGCATCTGAGCAAAACCATACAAATGCACTTATTAATTTAGCGTGGCTATATATTACAGGTGAATATACTGAATGCAATATAGAGAGGGTTTCTGATTGGATAAAAAAGGCAGGAGATAATTACCGTAAAAAGGACGAAAGTGGCGATAATATTTATAAAGTAGCTCGTTTATATGATTTACTTCTAACACCAAAAGATGTTAGAGATAGAATCATCAAAGAACAATCTAATAGATTTAAACGAGGCTTTTTGGGTGCGGCCATATCTGTAGCAGGATTATTTATTTCTACTCCATTAGCAGTAGTTGGATTAGCTTTGGAATGGTCTGGTGTTTTTGGTGGAAAAAAAGAAGAAAAAAAACATTACTCAGATATACTCAAAACTAATAGAGGAAAAGAAATGCTTGATTTATATCAAGAAGCTGCAGATAAAGGTTCAAAAGAAGCTCAAGATTGCTTAAAGAACCTTAAAAAGTATTTAAATTAAAAGGATATCAATATGAATGAGAGTATAGATAATCGTGATTACAGTGAGTTGAGTTCTACATTAAAGCTTGCTCAAAATGTTATTTATAAAGAGTATTTAGGTCATTTTGCTGACTATAATATACTTTTACCCGGCGAGTTATTGATGGGTGAAGAGCCCTCACGCTGTATAAGAATGTTTCATTTAAAACAGCTTACATGTAAAAAAAATGAAGATATATTACAAAAACTCTCAACAGTATATCACTCTGCGATGTCACTAGGATGTAGTGTTTTTTTAATCATTGATTCTCCTGGAAATATAGATATTGTTAATATCTATATAGGTGTCAGAGCTCCTGATATTTTTGATAAAATTCAGGGCAAAGCATTAAGAACCTCATATAGTGCCTTGAAAAAAGGAATTATGAGTAACTTTCCTGGAAGCACTTTGAGTAATATATCTGCATCACAAAAAATACCTGGTTTATTAGACGATATTTTTCAAGATGATATATCTAATGTCTCTGCTGTTTCATGTGTTGCATCGATTCGAGACAAAGATAAAACTGAAAATAAAAACTTCATACAGGGTATAGAGAAGCTTATTGACACAATGCATGGCAAAGCATATACCGGAATTTTTATTGCAGAGCCCATTCAGGATCAGGAGCAGTCTGATATAAGATCTGGATATCAGGATATATATAGTGTGCTTTCATCTTTTAGAAAAAGCACTTGGTCTTATAACGCGAGCGAGAGCAATTCTGTCCTAAACAATATCAGTCATGGAGTTTCTAAGACGATAACCGAGGGAGTTGCACATACTCAAAGCCATACATTGTCACATACTAAAGGGACAAATAATTCATACAATGTAAACATAAATATCGGAGGAAGCACTACAAGTTCAACGAGTAATACAGAAACAACATCAAAATCTGCTCCAACAGGTGTATCCAGAGCTGGTGCAGCAATAAAGAGCTTCTCAGATTTAGCTGACCGTATACCCAATGCAGCAGTCTTGATTCCTGGTATTGGCCCTGTTTTAGGCGTAGTAAAAAGTTTTAGTCCTGCTACAGCAGCATTGGGATCGGCAATGCAGGGATCAAGCATAACCAAAGGCATTTCTGAAACCTTGGGTAGATCTTTTGGTGGAAGTATTGGGATTGGTGGGGGATATACACGAGGGAATTTTGAAAGTGATTCTGAATCTGACGGTACATCTGATACAACCAATACAAGTACGTCAAATGGAAGTATTGATACTACATCTGAAGGAAAAACCATTACGAATGAAAATGGTAGTTCATTACAAATCGAATTCACAAACAAAGATATAGAGGAAATTCTTAAACGAACAGATGAACAACTTCAAAGACTTCAGGAATGTGAAGATTATGGTGCATATAGTTGTGGCGCATACTTCCTATCAAACAAGGAAGAAAACTCAATTTTAGCCGCTAATACATATAAAGCTTTATTGATAGGCAAAGGAACTTCAATTGAAAGAGGTGCCGTTACAGTATGGAATGATAAAGATACTGTAACTGTAATGAAAGAATATTTACGACGATTTTCACACCCTGTATTTGCTATGCCTTTAGGAGATAAAGAAAAGAAGTCTCATATGGTTCAATCTCCTAGTACCATTGTAAGTGGTCTAGAATTACCTTTACACCTTGGACTACCTTTTAAATCAGTTGTTGGTCTTCAGGTTATAGATCATGCTGAGTTTGGAAGAAATGTTATAGAAGGTGAAGGCAATATAAAAATAGGCAAATTGTATCATATGGGTCAAATCGAAAAGGATAACAACGTATTATTGGACAAAGAAAGCCTTACCAAACATACATTTATTACCGGTTCAACAGGATCCGGAAAATCAAACACAATCTATAAAATGCTTGATGAATTAATAAATCAGGATGTTAATTTCCTTGTTATAGAACCTACTAAAGGTGAATATAAATCTGTATTTGGAAGGACCAAAGGTGTAATAACTTATGGCACAAATCCTATTTTGAAAGATACTAAACTGTTAAGAATTAATCCTTTTAGATTCCCTAAGACAACTCACATATTAGAACATTTGGACCGCCTTGTTGAGATTTTTAATGTTTGTTGGCCTATGTATGCAGCAATGCCTGCAATTTTAAAAGATTCTATCGAAAGAGCCTATGCTAATTGTGGTTGGGACTTAGAGAAGTCAAAGAATCGATATGACCCTGAACTATTTCCTACATTTCTTGATGTGGTACGGCAGGTTAAAAT
>NZ_JNJM01000050.1:0-5236 GCF_000701645.1 Oribacterium sp. FC2011 | reverse complement strand
CTACGAATATTGTTCTAACAAGGTTTCTCATTTTCTTTTCCTTTCAAGTGCAGCTGGCTGACCTTTCGGTCCCTGTAGCTTTGCGTCGCCGGATTTCTCCGGGTTTGCTATTTAAGTGAATCGGGATAAATAAAATTGGCACCGGGTTTTGTACCCTGTGCCAGTTAACCTAGAACCTTCTTGAATTAATTCTGATTCGAGAACTAACCTTCGGAGCCTTAGCTCCATGAAGATTGCAACTGGCTGGCCTTTCGGCCCCTGTAGTTTTGCGTCGCCGGATTTCTCCGGGTTTGCCCAACTAAGATCTAGGTTGGATCTTAGCTTAAAGAGAAGCGAACCTTTTTTTTGGTCCCTTTCTTTTCTCATCTCCTCTTTACAATACTAATTATACTATAAATAATTTAAATTGCAATAACTTTAGTTAAAATTAATAAATTAAATTCTATTTTTAATTTGTTTATCGCATTCTATATTTAATATTTTAACCTTTTAAACGTTTACTTATATCCTAATCCCATAATTAAGACAATTTCAGTATATTTTTGCTCATATTATCGGCTACATTTAAATAGTGCCGATAACATTGGGATACCTGATCATTTCTTCTCATATCCGGTCATCATTGTCATCACAAAACAGAATACTGTAGCCCATGCAAAAAACTTATGCCATTTCATAAATCAATCCTTTTGAATTTTAAAACTCTTCGTAGTAAGTGTTATTCAATGGTATACTCAAGCTTCTCATATTTAAGCTTTATAAAAAAGACAAAATCATTTTCTTCTTTCAAAAACCAGTTCATCACTTTTAGATAAATCATTCCTGAATACATATCCAAGACGGTCAAAGTTCTTTATCTCATTTGGATCTTCTATCATGTTCTCTGCCATGAACCTTACCATCTCGCCACGTGCCATCTTTGCATATGTACCCTTTGTCACAAGCTTTCCATTTACAGTCTCGCCAAAAGTTACAGTTAAAAATGTATCATCCGGCTTCAGATACTTTTCTATACACTTTGAATATTCCTTAGAAGCAAGATTAATGATAATTCCGGTTCCATCCCTTACTTCATCATAAAGTTTCTGTCCCCAAAGTTCATATAGATCTTTATGACCACATAAACTTACCTTTGCCTGCATCTCAAGTCTATATGGAGTCACACCATCTAAAGGCTTCAGGACTCCGTAGAATCCCGACAGGATCCTCAGATGTTCCTGAACATAATCTATGGAGCTCTTCTCAAATACTGCAGGTGCCATGTATTGGTAGGCAAGACCTTCATATGAAATTATCGCCGGAGTTAAGCCACTGTGTAAATCCATATCCCTGATACGTTCATAATTCTGCTTCGCTATCTTCTCATTGCAGCCCCACAATTTTTGAAGTTCTGATAGCGAATGATCACAAAGCCAGGACAGGATACATGCTGTCTGTTCAAGGAATACGGGAAGATCCTTATAATCCAGTTTATCAGTATCCTTATTCATTTTTTTAGCAGGCGATAAAATAATTCTCATAGTTTAAAAATTCATCAAAATGTATGTCAATGTCCTTGCTGAAGCCGTTTTCGCCTACTTACCTACATCTGATATTCTTCTGCCTTCCGGCAAAACAACAGGCGGTTCTTTTGGATGAAGCTCTTCATTTGCAGCAAGAAATTTCCCGGATTCTACATCATATTTGTACCACCTTGTAACTGACCCCTTTACTCCCATAGTAACCACTTCTGAGAGTGACCCGTCAGGATAAAGCTCTGCGATACCTCTATATGGTGCGCCATAAGAGTACACTGCGTCTCCGTCATGTGAATAAATATCCACTATCTGCCCATGATAGGTGATTATCATATCAATCCAGTCATCATTGTTTATGTCGTAATAGTGATACCAGACCTCGTCATTATTTGTTAATCTCGGCCAACCATGCTGAATGAGCTCTGTTTTGTAGCCTCGCTCCTTTAATTCTTCTTCTGTATAACCTGCATCCTGAGCTTCTTTGTAACTGAGTAAAACTCCCCAGTAAGGATCTACATTTTCGTCTACTACAGACTCCGTAAAATCGGTTACTGAGACCTCTTCTATTTTCACGCTCAAGTCTTCACTGACGATTACCTTATATTTCATGTCAAGGTTTTCCGCTATTGGTGAACGCGCCTCTATGAGCATGTCAGTTTCACCGGGTTTTGTACCGGTAAAAGTAAATATCACATCGTATCCGGCGCCTGTCATCATTTCATGATCTTCGCTGTCATACTTTCTGGTTGATGTATAAGATACAATGCTTTCGTCCTCTATGATTACATTAAAATCCGGTCCGCCTCCGTCAAAAGATTCAAAGCTCAGAGCTGCAGACTTATCATTCATTTCAGTATCTCCTGATGTTGTTTCTTGGGCTGTTGTTTCCTGTAATGTTGTTTCCTGTACGTCTTCACTTTTCACAACATCACCTGTCCAATCGATAATGCCTCCAAACTCGTAGACATTTTTATATCCCATATCAGCAAGTTTCTGTGAAGCTTCCACGCTTCTTCGTCCGCTTCGACAGTAAACAAGGATGATCTGATCAAATTCCGGAAGTTCTTTTGGGGGTTCATTTTCTATACTTTCATTTGGTATAAGAATGGCTCCCGGGATATGCCCTTCATCATATTCATCCTGTCTCCTGACATCTACTATCACATGACCGTCATCCTGTTCCATCATGCGTTTCGCTTCATCCTGATTTATCTTTGTATATGGGTATGTCTGAAACATGCCGTCGCCATCCATTATCTGATCCCTTGATTCACATCCCGAAAGCAGAACTATTATAATTCCACATGCTGCAATAAAATGTTTCCTGAATGACTTTCTCATATATCTCTCCTTCAGCTTTTTCCGACAGGAGTCCATGAAAGCATCTGGCATTTACTTTCGTAATCATCCATTTTGTCAAAGAATTCACTGTCTGACATGTCAAGCTCTTCTGCTTTTCCGGCATCAAATATACCTGAAGTGTTGTGATATAATCCAATGTTTCCGACTTCTTTTTCATCAGAGAAATAAAAATCATCCCATACGATCTCTGTGCCGTCCGGACTCAGATGATTCTCACCGAAGATAGTGATTGCTGCTCCGCCGGAACCACTGTAATAGAAGTGATCATCTCCCATCCATTGATAACTGCTTCTTGCCCAGCCATCAAACACACTCTGCACTTCATCATCTTTTAATGTAAATAAGTTGAAAATGTAACTTCTTGGTTCGTTATCACCATATTTTTCATCACATCCTATGATCAGCTCCGGAATACCATCTCTGCTTACATCTTTTAGTACATATCCTACTGCCTTTGTAAGATCATCATCACCCGGATACATACATTTTTCCATCAGTCCATTTGATACGTACTTGTATTCCTTATCATGATCATAACCATTAGTCACGACCTCACGGACTTCCTCCAGGACCGGAGAATATAATGCTTCATAAGCAGCCAGATCCGCACTGCCCGGTTCGGAATCTTTACCCGCTTTCTTTACAACTTCATCCATGCTTGTAACATGAACATTACCGTCATTAACTCTTTTATATTTTCCGTTCTCAGGAAGTACATCAGGAAATTCAGAATTTTCAATTTTCAGAGTCAGATCATCCCCACTGACTTTATATCCACATGTCATCTCAAAAGGCATTCCGCCATATCCAAGACGGTTTGCCTGGCAGGAGAATGTCTCGTTCCCGTACTCACATCCTCCTGCCGCATAGAAAACTTCAGATCCCGGGTCTTTCTTATACATATAGAGATCAGAACCGGTAAATTCCAGATAAAGATCTGCTCCATCAGCATTATCAAGGATCCATAATCCATTTAACTCCTTAGCTCCTCCTTCAGCATCCCTTTTAAGGTATACGAAAGCATCTTCCACTCTGTCATCATTCAGGAAAAGTCTGCTGTCATCATTTTCCGGCACCAGAAAATCATCCTGTTCAAATCCCTCAAAAAGGATTCCTTCATCCGTAAGAGTTATTGTGCCCTTTTGACCCTGATCCCAATACAAACCTGCATTTGACATCACTGAAAATCTCAGTTCGTTTACAGTTACCATATCGCGGTATTCGCTTTTTAGGTCCTCCGGATCATTGGGTATAAACTCACAAGCCCAGAAGCTGTATGCATTAAGGCTCTCAGTATCTTCTGCCATTGCCTGTCCGCAATAAGCATAGAGATTGTCACCAAATGGGACGATATCCATGATATAGTATTCGTCATCACCGTTTTCACTGCCGTAATGATAGCTGTATTTTCCGGCCAGACGTTTAGCAAGAGACTTGTTTTCTGCATTTGAGTTAGCTGTTCCATCATTTTTATCAGAAGTTTTTTCTTCCATTGAAGTATCCGTATTCTTTTCCTGAGTAGCATCGCTTTCGGAAGATTCGGCCTCTGCATCACCGGATGTCTCTTTGTTTTCTTCAACGGATTCCTGTTCAGTAATACTGCTTTCTGCTGTATTTGAAACACTACCGCAGCCTGCAAGCAACGAGCAAGAGACAGCACAAACTAAAAATCTCATTAAATTACTTCTCGTCATAATAATATCCTCCTCAACTATTAACGCTGTTCTTAGAGCTTTAATATCTGAATCATTACTTTCATATTGAAATATTGTATAAGGCGCTGTAAGGTTTTGTTTATTTTATATAAAATCTACAAAACAGTAATATACACCTATAAAACATTATAATAGTTTTGTTTGTTTTTCACAGTAAAATATGTCATAAGCGGTAGATAAATGGTTTATTTCAAATAAAGCAAACCTCTATCTCATTTAGGATAGAGGTTATTCGTGCAATTTGAATTTATACTACTGTATATCCTTCAGAAGCTAAAATAGTCAAGGCTCGTTCATAGTTTTCTTCTTTCACAAGAATATAATCTGTGTTGTATGTTGATACCGCGAAGATGCCAATTTTATGATCCGCAAGGATGCCTGATAACTTTGACAGAATACCAATCAGTGAAAAATCGAGGATACCCTGAATGCGGAATCCTCTCCAGCCATCATCACGCTCGACCGTGTTTTGTGGCGTATCCTCCGTTTTACACACCAACGACAATTCTTCATCTGTCTTCCCGATAAAATAGAAATCAGACTCCATGTTTATATCCAATGCTTCTGTCACTTTACAGACAGTAAATTTATAATTGAGCCTTTTCAATTCCATTTAGATTATCCTCCTCACAAATACCGATT
>NZ_JNJM01000049.1:0-5275 GCF_000701645.1 Oribacterium sp. FC2011 | reverse complement strand
CGTTCTGATAAGTTCTTTATCCCAACTTCCGTATCAGAGGTATAGGCGACTGTCTGAGTTCCTATATCTGCACCTATAATTCCTTTACCATACTTATGTCTCTGATTGCCAAACTTATCATATTTAGGCTTCGCTTTACCCTCAATGGTCAGATGAAGGTATACCCTGTATTTTCCCCTGATGAATTTGGGAACAAGAGTAGCATAGCAGGGTCTGAATGTGTCTATGCAACGGGCTCCTTCTATAAATGTATCCACCGCTTTTGTATCCATAATCTCAGGATTGGCAAAATATGACATGACAGCATTTATTTCATCGGTTTGAAATCTGTCCTTTATCTGCAACCCAAACATTATCCTACCAAGTTTAAACTGCACTTTATTATCTTTTATAGAGACAGGTATTCCACGATTTATCTGCTTTGCTCTGATGCAGGGAAGCTCTCCGTACTTGGAAAAATGAAGCATCTCTCCGTTACTATAAAGACATTTTTCCATACCACGCCATACATCCTCGGCTTTAGTGAGAGCGAATACTGCATCTATGCCGTATTTCTTGCCGATAGGTATCATGGAAGCCCTGCAAAAATCCCAGGTTACATTATAGGCTTTCTGCATTTCGTTAAGCTGTTTAGCCAGAGATTTACGATGTACCTTATTCTCAGTATTTCCGTATAGATTGAGAAGTTTACGGTATTTCTTTGTGCGCATAAGCTGGTCATGATTCTTTCTCATAAGGCCAACAAGTTCGTTACCTGCTTTGCGGACCTTATCAGAAAGAGCAACAACCTTTTGTACATCGGAATAAGACATATCCGTCTCTGCAACTAAAATATGTCTGTCAGAAAGTTTATGATATTGTTTCAGAAGCTTATTGTATTCTTCATAAGTCATGTTTTTTCTGTTCCTTGATGTATTTAATTACTGTTGCTTAATGGTTAGATACATACTTTTTTGACCCGGATCAATCCTATATGTATATGATAGTACATTAAGTGCCATATACATAGTGACACTTTTATATTTTACGTTTCCAAAAGCGACGCCATTCATCCCACGACCAAAAGGTCATGGGTTTTCTGGCTGATTATTTATAACTTCATGTCAGCCATAGTACAGAAGTCATATAAATCTCTGGCGGCAGCCCTGCTTATCAAGGCATTTGTCTTTGCTGCAAAGATTTCCATGGCCGCAACCGTTCTTATCTTTAGTGGATTTCCGAAAGCAGCTGTCACAATAGCTCTATCTTCTTCAGGAAGCACGTGAGTTCTCAATGAATAGTTGATCTCTATCTTGATCATATCCTTATTTCCGGCTGCATTCACATAATTATAGTGGAATGCATCCAGGCTATGACTGAATCTTGAAGCATCGGAAAGAGAATATCCTTGCTCAGACATATACCCCTTTATAAGCGTAGATAATTTCTCTCTTTCGCTTATAGTATCTTCTCTATTTAGATTCGGTACAAAATCCAGATCTATATCAACAGATAAACGTGGAAGATTGAAAACGGTAAGATTGATCGCAGTCCCCCCTTTAAGCAGGAGGTGTTCACGCATATATTCATGCGTGTTCAAAAACTCAAGAATCTTTCTTAATCGAAGAACCTTCTCAAATGTGTCTCTGTTGAAACCATATTCTCTCGCCCTGGTGTCAAGCTCTCTTCTGTTAAACTGCGGCATCTTCTATATCTCCGTTCTTGATGTTCTTAATATTTCTTGGATATACCAGTTTCCATTCAGAGGAATAAGTAGGTGAACTAATACCATTTGTCAGATATCGTTTTGAATTTCCTATCTTATCTTTGCATAGGTTAATGAAAGCATCGCTTATTCCAAGTTCCGATTGGTATTCGCTAAAAATAAATCCGATTTTCTGATATAGAAAGGCACTGTCATACTGAATCATATAATCTGACATTTTCTCCTCATCAATATTGGCCACGGATATTACACATGAAAGAACCTCTTCCAGTCCGGCGATGAGATTCATATCCTTTATGGAATCTATTATTGTTCGCTCCTTATCTGTAACCCTCACGCCGCCGCCAAACTCAGGAGAAACTATACCGTCCTTCATTTGACCTTTGACATAATGGTATGTGTACCCATCAAACTCAAAATCATGAAAACGAGTCTCAGATCCGACATAAACCTCATAGAAAACCTGATCTACAGATCCGTAATACTCAAAGGCTGTATGATGGGATACATATGAAGAGGGCGTGATAGCACTGGCAACCTGATACCTGTTCGCCACTGGTCCGCCATTTTCCCCACTCACGCACGTATATAATCCATTTCGGATTTTTAATACCATATTTTCCTTTAGAAGTTTTTCCAATGCCACTCTTGCTGTCCGTTCGCTGGAATATAGAGCATTAACTTCTTTCATGGAAAAAACCGGATATTGCAACAGTTCATAATACAAGTTCATAATTTACCTCGACAAGTTAATGATTTGTCGGAATTTACTTTAAAAAATGTAATAATTGTACCTATACTTAACTGTATTATTTATATCAGACTATGTCAAGTTGAGTATATGTATTATTTTAACATTATATATGTTATATACATACATAATCTAAACCTAATTACCGTCTCATAAAGTTTTTCGTACGTTTGAGGTAAAATATGGATTCTCTTATTGTTAGGGAAAATTATTATTTTTCCTTTTTAGACTTATTGATCTCATCGTAATAAGTCTTATACCTGTACGCTGTCCTACGGCTGCATAAACCGGTATCTACAATCTCCATTATGGTCTTTCCACTTTCATACTGAACAACGAAGTCGTTATAGCCCTGCATCCACTGTTCGTCATGTTTCTTTCTTCCGCCGATTTTTCTATTTTTGTAGTATTCAAGTTCTTCTTTGAGCTTAGCATTCTCCTCTTCCAGCTCTTTGATTCTTTTTAAAGCATCTTCAATTGTCATTTTTTTCATGATTTATCGCTCCTCTCTGTGTCATATATACTCTGGCATTAGAATAGCACTGACTGAATTTTGTGTCAATATAATCATGACATATTGTGCCTAAAATATATTGGCAATATAAAAAGCCCGTACATAACGTTCTGTACAGGCTTCTACGGACCATCCGCACCCAGCGCTTACGCTTTCTTTCAAAGGTTCTCTTCCAATGTCCGATTGAACTTGTCGGAGCAGAAAGAAGTATAGTGCTGCTATTAGTGCGTGATCGCTCAGTTACAAGATGCAACGTTTAAAATAACATTATGTACTCTCTAAGGAAAAATAATACTTTCCCAAAAAGGTAAGACATACACCCCAACCTGTTAATGCTTCTCAACAGTTACCTGCCTTAGCTTTAGAGTGGATCGGGTGCGTTTATGATGAGTCTCGTGAAGCCGTGAATACGGGCTTCATTTTTAGTGACACGGCCAGAACTCCTATATTAGCGAGTCTGACCAAAAGCAAGAAAGGCAAGTGCCCTCTTTTGCATTCTGCGAGACCTCCTTGTCCTGCAGTTTGCTCTTGTTGCTGTTAACCCAAGTGCCTTTAAGCTATCTTCTCTGTTTATAGATTTAACTTCCTTTGACAGAGTTGCACCAGTCTTTCCATAGAAAGATGGGGCATTAAGGATAAGCGCAAAAAGGATGAGGATGCAGGCTGTTAACAAGTAAAGATCGTCTGATTCACCTGTTTTAGGTGTAGAACGATGTTCTGTTACTGTTACTACAGGCTGCTGTACCTCAATGGCCTTAGGCTCAGGGATTACCTCCTCGACTAAAAAAACTGGCGTTTCAGGATTATTGATGTAATCCATCTCGCTGTTGTCATAAGTGGTAATACCGCCACCGCGTGTAGAGTGACTCTTAGCAGGAACCTCCTTTACAGCTTCTGTCTCAGCGACAGTTTCTGTTTCGGGTATGGTTTCCGGCTGAGTCTCTGCTACTGATTCCGGTGCTGTCTCTTCCTGAGTAGTTTCCTCTTGAGTCTCCTCTTGAGTTTCAGACTGAGTTTCCGGTTCTGTTTCCTGTTCTGTCTCTGGCTCCACGGTTTCCGCTTCGGTTGGTGCCTCTGTCTTTCTTTCCGGTCTGCTGAATCTGATCGATTCAATGTGACCTGTCTTGTCAGAAAGCTCAAACTGCTCAGCTTTATCATCTACATTGGATTTAACTTCCTCTGGTTCAGAGCCCACTGCAGTATTTGTGTCTTCGGAAATATCCTCGGACTTGTCTTCTGACTCGGAGTTAGTGTCTTCCTTGGTGTTGGAGTCTGCATCAGAATTAGTTGTGTCATTAGAATCCATATTGGAATCTTTCGCTTCATCTGCTGAATCATCAGAATTTTCCTCATCATTTTCGTTGTCAGTATTATCTGACTCTGAATCCGAATCCGAATTTTCATCAAAAGCTTCAGCCTCTTCAACCTCAGAAATCTGATCGGCATACACCGTTAGTGGTGGCATGACCACAAGCCTTTCTGTGTCAAAACCTACTGTAAGTACGATACAGAAAACAACGAGTTGCAAAAAAGCAAAAAAATGAGACTTCATAATGTCTCCCTTCCTGCGCTATCAACGCAAAGAACTGGGAGTCATAATGTAGATTTCGCGATCATTATCGTCTGTAATCTCCATATGACTCATAAAATATTGTTACGTTATAAGTATGGAAAGGGATTTTTCGGATAACGTCGAAAATCAGGGAAAAGGCGAGAAAAAACAAAAAAGAGCAAATACCGCAAAATGTACTTGCTCTTTCTATTAGATCTGATGATGTTAATCGAAATATTACTCTACCGGATTAACATGTATCATTATGTGTTTTACATTAGGATACTTGTTTTCGACACTGTTATGAACGGACTCTGCAATTTCATGAGCTTCAACAAGTGAAATATCTCTTTGGGTTGCGATTTCAAGATCGATATAGATTTTGTTTCCAAACTGTCTTGTGTGAAGCAGGTCTATGTGTTCAACTCCCGGCTGATCTTCAATGAAAGTCCGTAGATTTTCTTCAAAATCCTTATCACAGGATGTATCAAGCATTTTATCCAGAGCATCCCGGGAGATATCATAAGCTACTTTAAGAATAAACAGACAGATAACAAGGCTTGCAATAGGATCCATAATAGGAAATCCTATCATGGCCAGGCCAATTCCGATAAAAGACCCAACTGATGACAGGGCATCAGAACGATGATGCCAGGCATCTGCTTTAAAAGCAGATGAATTAAGCTTCTTAGCATATATCATGGTATACCAGAACATGGCTTCTTTGACGACTATGGAAACAACTGCAGCGAT
>NZ_JNJM01000048.1:0-5542 GCF_000701645.1 Oribacterium sp. FC2011 | reverse complement strand
TCCACAAGGTCGTCACCTATATTGTCTCTTGATCCAGAGTCTATAGCCACTTTCTTAACATCTGATATAAGAGAAGAAATTGCATCTTTTCTAGCCTTATCTCTTGCCTTCATGGCTGCTATCATATCCTTTTGAAGTGTTTCAAATTTTGTCATGTTTAATACCTTCTTTCTAAATAGTTTTAATTGATTATTGACCATCCAAAGAGAAATGTCTACCAAGGAAATCTTCTTCAAGCTCTTTCACAATTCTTATTAGACGTTGTATTACTTAACCAACGATAAAAGCGTTTCCTTTATAACTGTTATGCACTTGCCAACAAAAGCTTTACGTGTTGTTTCATCAACAAGTGCAATCGCAGCTTCATTCATCTTCTTAAAATCAGGTACCGTATCTATAGCATCAATCGTGCTATCCGAGCCAGTTGGAAGATACTTCCATACTATGATCCAGCCTTCTTTTTCTTTCTTCTCCGGAAGATTAATGTGCTCTCGAAGCTTTAACCACAGCTCATCTGAGATAACATCACACTGATTTCCGACTTCATATCCCGTATTGGACTCAGCCCCATAATCGAATACACATAAACTTCCGAAAAGCTTATAGTCTATCTCAATCCTCAGCCATAGAGATAAATCTCTTCCAAGGTTAACTGATTTAATAACGTAATTAAGCCCCGGATAAGAAGATTCATTGCGAGTATAGTACTCTTCTGTCGCCTGATATTTGTAGTGAAACCATTCTGATCTTGTTTCCAGCTCCAGATTATATTTACAAAGAATAGGCTGCATCTGAGCTTCAAACTCTTCAAAAAGCCTTTTCATAATCTCTGCTTTGGCATGATTAACTCCACCAGCTATCTCTAAAGAAGTTCTAAGGCTATCAGAATCAGCTAAAATCTTGTTTGTAAGATTCATCTTGTACTCCGCATTATCTACATTAATAAATTCCTTGACCGCTTCTGAGTACTGATCAATCAGCACCTGCATCTCATCCGGTGAACCAGCCTTTATGTCTTCCAGCCATCTTAAAATGTCCTCAGAAAATGAAATGCATTTTACAGCACCTTCAGGAAGTCTGTCACCTGCTCTACCGGTCAAGCTATATTCAGATGGCTTGTATCCGCTTTTTGTCAGATATACGACAAAAGCATTCTTATCCCTTTTCTTTGCAAACTGATAATAGTCATAGCACTGACTTTTCTGATCCCCAGCATTTATCTTAACTTCCATAGGAATAAAGCCACCATGATATGTGATAACAATATCAATTCTCCTGTCATCCGTGATGGGATATTCCTTATAAACATGAGCATCTTCAATTTCTTCATCAAAAATATCAAGCCCAAGAACTGTCCTTACAAAGCAGCCAAGATACTTTGCTCCCTGCCCGTGTTCCCCTTGATTGTTTAGCAAATCAGCAAGTACCCTGCACATCTGAACTTCATTCTGTGTCAGATTCAGAATCCGATAAATGTTGTATTTTTTGTTTCCGTCTTGCGTAGCGGACAAATGTTTACTCACAATTGTCTTGCACTCTGAAATAAGTTGCTCAAATCGTTCCATACCCTTACTTGCAAAAATTACTCAATGTGTTTCTCTTTACAGCATCACGCATGAGCCAATGAACTGTTGTGAATGTCTTTCCACTGCCGGTGGGCATAATGAGCATACCATTCCTATCCGGAACATCTTTGGTAAGACAAAAGTACTCCTTAAGCGATTCAACTGCTTTCTGTTGATGAGGTAATATAAGTGTTCTGTTATTTGGCGTTGATTTTTCGATATCTATAACTTGATAATAGTTTTCATATTTCATAATCATCATCCTTTATCATCACTAAAGCCATATTTCAATACCGAACCGTACAAAGCAATTCATTCATATATTGATGTTAAGGGGGGCTGCTTTCATAGAGTTTAATCAAACGTATTTCTTGAAAACATTAGCGAATAAAACTGCTTTGTCTATCATCTCATTCATCAAACTGTCATAGTTCGAGTGATCATTAAAATCCAAGCCCGAAATACGATAAAGCACCCTCGAAGATTTCTTTCCATCCAGCCTTTGCCAGTCTGGCTCCAAACCAAGCCTATTTTCTATCTCTTCTTTCTGAGCGTACAACTTATCAAAAAGATCCTTGTTATCTCTGATATAGAACTCTACGCCAACATATCCATCTTTGTTTACCAATGTGAGAGACACATGAGCATCACTGGTTCCAATAGCAATATCATACCAGTGATCTGTGGTCGCCTTACGCACGTTAAAAGGCTTGCCTCTCTCTACGAGGATTTCATTAAATCTTGTCCAAAACTCTATACGCTCGCCTTGCGACTTGTTATAATCGCCGGAACCGGATGATTGTGTTTTAGCATTTTTAATAAAGCCATTCGGTTTTTCAACCACCTCAAATTTTGGTGCACATAAAGAATCTCCGATTTGATATGCGTGTATCTCTATCAAGAAAAAACTTAGCTTTTCAGGTGTATTATTATTTAACCATTCAATAGCACTTCGATGTTCCTCACGTGCTTCCTTAACAATCCAGACTACAACTTTTGCATCTAATCCTGACGCATAAGTGATGATTTTTCCTAGATGATCATGGTTAGAAATTTCCAGTTGGTTTTCGATGATAACCTTGTCTCCGGTTGTCTCATCTGTTCCAACAAGATCACAGCGATAAGCCCCGACATAAACCTCTTTCTCAACTTCACTTAAAGTAAGACCAATAGCCTCATTAAGAAGTTCTAGATTTTCAGACTTAGACAGCCACTCAGAGAAATCATATTGTTCATGACTCCACAGTTTTCTGATATCAACTTCTTGCAACTTCCCCAGTTTCATTGTCGCCATAATCTGATCCTCCTTACTCTATAGGCTCCAGATACCTAACCTCTTTCCCATTTTGCTTAGCATATTCAATCTCAGACCTTGTGCTGTCTCCGATATATCCTCCGACATTGATGACATATATTGAGTCTGCCATATCGATTTTCCGTTTATGCATGTCATCGAGCATTTCCTTGGTTTTGGAAACGGTTCCTTCGTCCATGCCGTCCCAGACTTCATCATCTCCGGAATGCCCAAAGAGACCTACACTTATAACAATGTTGCCTTCCAGTGTAAGCCTCTTCTGTGTCTCTATAAATTCTTTTTTAAACCGTGTGCTTCCGCATAATGTCACAACAGGATATCCGGACTTTATCTTCTTGAAATTATCGATTAATGTGGGGATGCCTTGGCAGATCCAGAACTCTCCCGATACTGAACCGGAAGACATTCCTCCATGGGCAAATCGTTTAACATGAACCATTGTGTAATACTTTAGTGGTTCACCTACTGCTTTCTCATAATATTGACAAATCATACCTGCCAAATCTCTGGATGAGATATCTAAAGATTCGCCTCTGAATGCTTCCTTCATCTCATCCCAAAGATAGGGATCACCTCTCAGCCCCCATTGCTTAGGTTTATTTTCAAATATCAGTGATAAATCTCTTTTCATATATGGAAGTCCTCTTATGTAATAAAGATGTTCAATTTGATTAATTCATCTAAACATGAAACACCTAATAAAAATGAGTAATACCTATTTACCAGTCAAATTATTTGTTTTAATTATCTATGTACAAGCTACAATTATTGGGTTGGGTACATTTAGTATGCAACATATAATTATTTTAGTTATATAATGATGTGGGTGTCAAAAGTATTCCCACAATGAACTTTGCTACGAATAAAACTATGTATATCAGTGGTTATGCTGTAAAATAGAAGCAAATAAATTTTATCTATTTGAGGTTATTCCTATGTCTTTTGTTAGAAATGATTGTCAGCAGTTATCACTTTTTGATTCCCTTGGATTTCTTTCTCAGCGCAAGCTGCAGATACTTAACAAGTCATGGGCTAAACCCTTTTCGGATTACATCTTCACAAAAATTGATGAGATGATTTTTGCACCGTTATACAGTCAGAACTCCAATTCCCGTCCAAATGCACCGATCAACGTAATAGTTGGATGCCTGATTCTGAAAGAACTTAATGGTCTTACAGATGACGAGATACTCGAAGAATGTGAGTGCGATTTCAGATATCAGTATGCACTCCATACAACAAGTTTTGAAAACCAGCCAATCAGTGATCGAAGCTTCAGCAGATTCCGTCAAAGAGTCTATGAGTACGAACTTGTAACCGGTGAAGATCTTATCCATACCTGCATAACTGACCTGGCTGAGCAGATCCGTAAGTTCATGGATATAAGTCCGATGATCAAACGCATGGACAGCATGATGATTGAATCCAACATCAAGCATATGAGCCGTTTGGAACTGATATATACCTGCGTTTCAAATCTCGTTTGCACTATCGACAGAGACGGTGCACATGATCTTGTGAAAGGTTTTGAAGAGTACCTCGACCCTAACAATCGTAATCAGGTTGTCTACTATAAACAGGATATACCACAAAGCGAAAGACTTCAAAAGGTTATCGATGATGCAGCAAAACTCCTTCCTCTTTGTGAGGAGGACTATGGAGAAACTACCGATTATCAGCTACTGGTTCGTGCTATTTCGGAACAGTGCAAAAAAGATGAAAATGGAAATACCATTCCTAAAAGCAAGGGCGATGGTATGGGATCTTCGGTTCTTCAGAACCCGTCAGATCCGGATGCAACATATCGCTCCAAAGCCGGCAAAGAGCATCGCGGATACGTAGCAAACATTGTTGAAACTGTAAATGCCAATGGCTCTGTTGTCACTGATTATGATTATGACGTAAACATTCACAGTGATCAGGATTTCATCAAGGAGCACCTTGAGAAACAACCTGTTACAAATGAACACGAAGCAATAATCGTTGACGGAGCATATAACAGTGAAGAGATCCGTACATTAGCTGAAACAAAGAACATATCAGTACTTTCAACAGGACTTATGGGTCAAAAACCGAAAAAGATTATTGGCAAGTTCGAAATGAGTGAGGATTATAAAACTGTCTTCACATGCCCGGAAGGACATGAAGTAAACAGCACTTATTATGAATCCCGGGATCAACTCAGGATTTCACTTCCAAGTTGTCATTGCAACGGATGTCCTCATCAGAAAGAGTGTAATCCAAGTCTCGGTAAAAGAGTTGCCAGTCTGCTTCTGCCCATGAAAACAATCAGAGCAGAAAAGCGTAACTCCGAACTTGATCCAGAAACTCGAAAAATGATAGGCCGGATAAGAAACGGAGTTGAAACAGTTCCATCGGTCATTCGAAATAAATATCTTGTGGATACAATGCCAGTACGTGGGAAGCTGAGAACAAAACTGTTCTTCGGCTTTAAAGTTGCGGCCTTAAACTTCCAAAAACTCAGAAGATTTATGGATGGCAAGGAATTATGCAGAGGATTTGCCCTGTGATAGGGGCTAATCTCTCTTACTCCTAAGCCCATAACTCGGATTTTCATAGTTTTATTCAGTTGACAAGGTTCAAATGTATATAACTGAGTGTCAATTGCTCACAAAAATGGACTTTTGACCCTCACATCATA
>NZ_JNJM01000047.1:0-6120 GCF_000701645.1 Oribacterium sp. FC2011 | reverse complement strand
ACAAGGAGCACAACTGCCCACAAAAAGACCTCAACTATTCCTATCGGGATTTTCTGCATTCTCTTCCCCAACCCGACAAGCAAAGCATCCCTCGGGCCGCAGCACTGTTCACTTTTCATATATACAGCCATTCCCAATGCCATAAATACAAATCCGACTAGCATTATTCCAATTCCCAGCCACCGATTGTTGTTTAAAGGCAACGGATTTATGCTGTTAAACAGCTGCACGAAATTTCCAGTAAGAAGTGCATCTATGATGGTCCCGTAACCTATTTTTTCCTTCAAAAGCAGATCGATTCCAAGAACCGTTACCGCTATTAAGGTCATTGAAAGTCCGTAATTGAGTGGAGTATGATACGACAACCCCATACCCAGACAATCCCATGGAGCAAGTCCTATATTTGCAAAAATAGTAAGATGGACTCCGAATGCAAAGATAAAAAGTCCTGCGATAATCCTGATCCATCCAAATATGGTATCCTTTTTCATAAAACGTCCATTTCGTCAATAAAACTGTATTACAAACTACTTAACAAGCTCGGATTCTATTGTTTTGATAGCCAGTCTTCCTTTGTCATTAGGCTTACATGGCCTGTTCTCTTCTCGTGCATCAGAGGTACATCCACATTCTCAGATCGCCATTGGTACCTAAAGCCGCATTTCTCCTGAACACGCTTGGACTTGATATTACCTTCATAATATCCGATCCAGATCTTCTTCATACCTAAGTCTTCAAAAGCATGTCGCAGCATTTCCTTCACTGCTTCCGGCATGATTCCCCGTCCCCAGAACGGTTTCCCAAGCCAGTAACCCATCTCGCATTCGTCATCTCTTTCAGTCATATCTGTATGCCCGTTCAGCTTAAGTTCGATTGCGCCTATAGCCTTGCCTTCTTCTTTCAGACAGATAGCATAAGCCTCTTTCCCGTTTAACACATTCTTTATTACATCCAGGCTTTCTTCGATACTCTTATGAGCAGGCCATCCAGCAATCGGACCCACATCTGGTTCACTGGCATATTTGTATAAATCCTCTGCATCGCCTTCATTCCAACGGCGAAGGATCAATCGTTCTGTTTCAAGCATTTTCTTTATCCTCTTTGTGCTTAGATTATTATCTTTCTGTAAAATGGCCTTATTAAATAACTCATATTATTCCTCGTTGCTGCCCATAATACCTGTCTTCAGATACAGAATTAAAACGTCATATTAAAATTCCTTCTTCAGTCCGACCATCATCTTTTCAAGTCTGTCGCCAAGTTCTTCTTTCAATATCTCATAGGCATGTTTCTCAGTACAATGCCCGGTACAGACATAATCTATCCCTGTATCTCTGATCTTTTTTCCGACAAGATGTATCTCTTCATCTGATTTGTTATAGAGGTGGAATCCACCTATAAGACCATATACATGCTTCTCCGGAAATGTCTCTCTGATCTCAGTAATGATATTTGCTGCCCCTCCATGTGAACAGGAATTGATTATCAAAAGTCCTTTCTCTGTTTCCAAAACAAGGCTTTGTTCATGGGAAAAGTCATCGGGAATCCACCCGGCTGAGGTCTTCCTGTACATAGATTCTCTTTTCCCGATATCTGATAACCCCTTTGTTTTATGAGGAATCAGATACACTCCATCCATTATCTTGTAATCACCTGAAACCATTATGATTCTGTCGCGGTAATTACATAATAGGTTTCGTGGTATACCTATGTATTTTCTGAAAATGAATTTCTTCCCATAACAATTCGCATCAACACTATCCCTGATATAAAAGCCTGCCTTATCATTATTTTCGAAAAAGGCCGGTATTCCATTTGCATGATCATAATGCGCATGGCTCAGTACACCATAATCTATATCCTTTACTTCAATTCCAAGTCCCCGCATATTTTTCAAAAATAAGTCAGAAGCTCCTGCATCTACAAGTATCTTTTTATCATTATATTCAACAAGAACGGACAGTCCCCATTCTCCTTTGAGCAAACCTGTTGAAGTATTATCAACGATTATTGTAAGTTTAGTGTTCATAGCCGGTCTCCGTAATAAGATTGTCTATTTTAATTATCTCCCTTAACTTATTTTCATAGCCTTATAGAAACATATCCTCTCATTGAGAAAATAAATATCAGGAGACATACCGCAAAAATAATAACAATTTGAAGTTATCTGACAGACTGCCATTCCTCTTTGGAAAGGCATGTTATGTGTTCCGTTCGGAGAACGCCCTCTATGGCACATGGCACATTATAGGCCGTATGATGATAATGAAAACCGCACTTCTCCTGAACACGTTTTGACTTTTCATTCCCATCAAAGTAACCACACCATATTTTATTAAGTTTCAGGTTTTCAAAACCGTAGCGCATCAATTCCCTGACTGCTTCCGGTATCAGCCCTCGTCCCCAATACGGAACTCCGATCCAGTAGCCGATTTCACCTTCTGAATCAGGAAGGCCAATATTGCTGGCTTTCCCAAGCATAAGTCCAATGCTGCCAACAGGCTGGCCTGATTCCTTTAGTACTACAGCATAGGTCTCCGGCGCTGAAAGAACCCTCCGGATTATTTCACGGCTATTCTCTACACTTGTATGAACCGCCCATCCTGCGATTGGTCCCACATCAGGATGACTTGCATATTTAAATAAATTCTCCGCATCGCTTTCTTCCCACGGTCGGAGGATCAATCTTTTCGTTTCAAGTATCATGGCATACCCCTCTTACCAACGACATCTCTGCAAACGGGAATTTATTTATCCCATTCATATGCCAGCTTTGGGCCACCACCGAACTGAATCAACCCACAATACTCAAAACCTTCTCTGCTGAGTATGTGCTGCATCACTTTGTTTTCTTCCTGTGTATCCAGTCGAATTGCGTCAATGCAATTTAATCGGCAAAAATCTTTGACGAGCTGAAAAGCATTACGTGACAACCCGCCTCCTCTGGCCCTACTGATGAATGCCATTCGATGCACCACAGCGTAGGGCTTTTCCGATTTCCACGCTCCATCGATCTTTGCATACGCGGGCTCATCGCCGATTATAATGCAGCAATAGCCAATGATTTCATTGTCCTTCACAAACACATATCCGATATTTTGAGCAATATCATCAAGAATTGTCTGTTCAGTGGGATAATCAGGATGCCACTGCTCAAAGCCCAAAGATTTGTGGTAGGCTCTCGCATCTTCAATACATTGATAGCATATTTCCGCTTCGTTCAAATTTGCCAATCTCAGCTTCATCTATACATCCTCCACAAACTGGTATTTATCAATCTGTTGCTGATACGAGCATTACTGCATATCTGTTCATGGTCTTATCATAGACACTCCAGCAGCACGCGCCATACCATTCATGTCCATCATCAAAAAAATCCGACCAGTCTGTTGTCCATTCATATATATCAAGTGTATCTGTACCGTTCGGAAACAGAGCTTTGTTCACTTCTTTGAAATCTTCGGGCTTGTTTCTTCTGCCGTGTACCGGTTCCATCAATGCATACCAGTAAGGAACCGTTGTTCCACAATTCTCATCGTCCGGTTTCCACTCTGCATCATAAAAGACGCTGCCATAATAAACAGTCTTCACAATATTCGGACAGTAGAAAAACACCTGCGGATCCAGTTGAGAAAGCTTTGCCTTATCGATGTCATAAACCAAAGGCTGCAATTTATCCTCAAGGTCATCACCAAACATGATCCGGGCTCTTTCTTTATTCCCTATGCTTTGCTTCGCCAGCCATTCAAAGACCACACGCAATGCTTCCCTATGAGATTCCATCCCCTCATAAGGCTTATCATCACTTAACAGATGATAGTCGACTTCACCGACAAGATGATATTCACTATCCGGATCATATTGCTTTATATAGTCATAGAACGTGTCGTTATCTATTCTTTTCATAAGCATATACCTGCAAATGGCTGCGATTTCTAAAGCTCACATACCATGATGAATTCCTCATCATTTTCATTCATGATCCTGAACCCGGTCTTCTGATACATTTTCACAGCATAGTTAGCCTTCTGAACAGCGAGAGACACTCTTTTATAGCCTTGATCACGAAGGTTCTCCAGCATTTCCTCCATAAGTCTCGTGCCGATCCCTTTTCTCCGATACTCCTTGTACAGTGAAATTGCAAATGAAGGTGTTTCATCATCCACATGGCCGTAATCATTCATGATCCTCGTCCAGACAGCCCCAACTTTTTTTCCGTCGTGGATCGCGACGAGGCAGTTGTCTCCAGACTTTGTACCGAAACCATCAGTGTATACGCGCAGCTCCGGTTTCTCTACAATATCTCTCGAAGGCGGCTCCACACCTTCCGGAATGAATATGGCTTCATATAAAAAGTCTTTGAGAAGGCCGAGTTCGTTTTCCCGAATACAACGGATCTCTATTGCGTTCTTCATACCATCTTTACACCTTATTTGGAATAGTTCTCAAAGCACCATTTTGCGATCCTTATGATCAGTGCTTCCGGTAAAGGCTGATCATAGGGAATCCGTATCGTGCCCTTGCTTACGTCATAATCGGAGAGTTCTTCCGTAAATACAGCTGTAGCCTCATCACCGGGATAAATGCCCAGATGTTTCTTTGATGCTGCGAAATGAATGATGTTACGACCTTTCCAATAAGTGGGCATCGACCAGGAGATCCGTTCCTCCGCGTCCGGCAGTGCATCACGAAGGATCTCCCGGATCTCCATTAATCTGGGCTTATATTTCTCATCCTGGACAGCAATGTATTCATCAATATTCTGCGGTTTCACACAGTAATGGTCCTGGTTTTGTCTGCTGAACTCTCTGCCGCATTTCGGACATTTCCATGCCATAGCTTCACCTCTTCAAATTGCCATTTATCGATTGCATATGCAAATAATCATACTACAATCCTTGGTACAATCACAAACTGATATTGACTTATATCTTTAATAAATATATAGTCAGAAAAAGGAAGCAACCAGTCTGATTGCTCCCTCTTAAATCTAAATTATCATAGAATACCCATATTTACAGAAAAAATTTCAAACTCTCCCCTGTTTCCCATATTGCAATGTTATTTGAACAAGATAGGGTTTTGTTCATTTTTGGGATTTTTCCTCAAAAAAATTTTTTTGGTTTTAAAAATTTTTTTTGGTTTTTTTTGGATTTAACTAAATTTTAAGGCCTTTTTGGACTTACTGCCAAACACCTGTAAAACTAAAAATTTTTAAACAAAATTTTTTTGACCCATACCCCCCCTGCTATTACTGGCTCTGTAAGGTTTTGTTCATTTTAAATAAAATCTACAAAACAGTAATATACGCCTATACAATATTGTAATAGTTTTGTTTGTTTTTACAGTAAAATATGTCATAAGTGGTAAAAAAATGGTTTATTTCAAATTAAGCAAAACCTTTTGTAAATAGATCAAAAATAGACAGCTATGTTTCCTGCCAAAATGCAGATAAAACATAGCTGTCTTTGTTTTTAATCATCCATTGTTATGGTATGAATGACATCATATACCATTTTATGGATCAATCCTCAGCTTTTCGAAGCCTGAATTCATGCTATCGCAGACTGAACAAGCAAAGAGCTATATTTCCTAGCCCTCAGGCGCTGATGAAGGCTCTTTATCTTACTACATTTGAGGTTACCAAGAAGTGGACCATGCCAATCAGAAACTGGGGTAGAGTTCGCGGTGAGCTTTAATTATGTATCCTGGCAGACTTTCAGATTAACGATTTAAACCTCTATCTCTAAATGATAGAGGTTACTCGTGCAAATTTGAATTTTCATAAATAGAATTCCCCACTGTTTCCCCTGCTAAAAATTCTTTTTCTCCTTCTCTAATCATAAAAGCCCACGCACATCTTGTAAATACAACAAAAGACAGTGACCCTGTATTCAGGCCACTGTCTCTGAAGCTTGATATTTACTTATTTTTCATAATCCGGTTTCCAGCCGGCAAACTGTACAAGCTGCGCATCGGTTCTATGATAATATCTCTCGTTCTTATGAAGCTCTATACTCCATCAGGGTTGTATTCTGCCATTCTCCAAATCTGTCCTTCGCGATTCTTTCTCTATATCCTATTTCTCTAAAACCACACTTCTTATGTAATGCTATGCTA
>NZ_JNJM01000046.1:0-6701 GCF_000701645.1 Oribacterium sp. FC2011 | reverse complement strand
CTCGCTCGTTCGACTTGCATGTGTTAGGCACGCCGCCAGCGTTCATCCTGAGCCAGGATCGAACTCTCATATTAAATACGAAAGAGATTTCTCTCTTTTAAGTTCTTCCCGTTCAGAACTAAAAGCTTGGCTTTATTTGTTCTGTCCGTTTTCTTTACTGCGATTGTATTATTCGCTTTAGACCTTTTTGGTCTCGCTTCAGATCTTTTCAGATCCTCCGCTTCTGAATCTTCTTTATAGAATCTTCAGGGTCTGTGTATTAATCGATCTTTGATTTTCAAGGTTCTGTTGCTGTTTTATTGCGACAGCTTGTTTAATATATCAGCTCTTAATTGTGTTGTCAAATGGTTTTTGAAAAATTTTTTATTTTTTTAAGCCTGACATTATTATTAATTCAAAAACTTTTATAAATAGATTGGATTCTTTCAAAAAATAAATCCATGTTCCTTTTCTGTTTATCTGTTCCATAATATCATTTATGAATTCATTCTTTGGAAACAGGCTCAACACTATAAAGATTATCCATATATACAATATTGATTCTATTAGCCCAAGTATGGCACCGGAAACTCTGTTGATAACGGAGAGTACCGGTAATGCCATTATTTTATCCAGTATGCAAAAAATCAGCTTCATTATAATCGTTATTACAATCATCAAGACTAAGAAAGTAATAATTGATAAAACAAAGTCTGAAATTTTTTCAGTTATTATATTTGCTATTTTATCTATCCCAAGTAGTTCACTTATGTCGCCATCGCTATTCTCGAGGGTGTTTTTTATTATGGCATTAACTATATTATTATCCGATAAGCTTTCATTTTGTATTTGTGTGCTGTTTTTGACTGTTGATTCTATATATTCCGTAACCAGAAACTCCACTTTATTACTTACAAATGATCTCACCGCTTCGTTATTTTTTAACCATTCCTGAAAATGTGGTTTTGCCATCCTGGTTATCACTATTGACATAATCAGCGTAACCAGGTTAGATGACATCTTTACCAAACCTTTACAGTAACCTGAAATAAGCATGACTACCATAAAGGTAATCACGCTTATCTGAACCCAGTCATTTTTAATTACTTCTAATGCTACTGTCATATACTCAGCTTACAAAGCAATCTTCACGTAAAATCAGCCTGTCATCCTTATCATATTTTGGATGAAATACTCCGGCAAGTTTTTTGCCAAATCCTGATTTTTCCGCCTTATCTGCAGCTTCTTCAATAAGATCTTCTGCACTTGCTTTATTTAATGCTATGCCGTCCTCCTGCATTATTTCAATTCTTTCATATAATGCCAACACAGTTTTTCCCGGTAATACGCAGTCTATACTCTTTGCATAGTTCTGTGCATAAGTTGCAAAATCATCAATATCCATTTCTTTATAAAAGTCTGATGGTAATGCATTATCCACATCATTTTGCTTAGGCTTTGATATAGCTGCATTCTCGGTTTTACCCACTGTCTTTGGTTTATCATAATTTATTATGTTTTCTTTTTCATCCTTAACAGCCGGGATTTCTGCCTGATTTATCTGAACATCTTCCACAAGATCGTCTTCTATATCAGAAACCAGATCAAACTTTTTTATAAATAACGGCCTGTCTTCAGCCATTCTGTCAAATCTGTCTACAACATCCACTAAAATGATGGAACTTGGATCTTCAAGTTCATCAATGTAATCTGCGATCTCATCAACAACTTTATAAGTTAAAGATCCGGCATCCTCTATGATAAGATCTTTTCCTTCGATCTTGGATTTAAATGCTTCGAATCCCTTTTCATTCAATTTCTCGGAATTTGTCTTGGCAACCTTGAAATCGTAACCATACTTGTCATGAAAATACTTAATTTCATCTACTGCAATCTTAAATCCGTCTTCCTTGGATTTTGCTTCAATGATCATATGGTAATTATTGAGATTTTCTTTTACCTTATTCTCATTAGATTTACCGCTGCCGGAATCTTTGCTAACCGTTTCTTCAGAATCAGCGTTTTCGGTTACTTCAGTATTTTCGTTATCAGCATAGCTGTCTTCAGCCACAGAATTATTTTCGGTTTCTTCCTGCCTGACAGAAGCATTATCATGATTCCTGATATTGGTTATATTGATTTCAGAAGGTTTTTCATTTAACTCTTCAAATTGTTCTGATGCCTGTTTAAGTTTGTCCTCGTAAAGACTTCTGTTCTCAATAAGATCCAGCTGCTGTTTTGATAATTCTCTGTACCTTTGTTTTAATTCCATGGCTTTATCAACATACTGGCCAAGTCCAAACAAAAGCATGATTTTATCGCAGGTCTTTACACATTCATCTTCGTATCCGACATCAGAATACAATTTTGCCAGCTCATAAAGCCATTTTTCATCTACATCAACTGATGTATACTCTTCCAAAGGCGCGATAAGTTGTTCATTTGACGCGCCTTTAGCTTTTAATATCTTATATCTTAACAAATATTGTCTTGAATCATCCGGACTCATTTCACAGAATTCTCTATAGAATTCCTGTGCCTCCTGAATGTCTCCTGCTTCAACCGAAATCTCTGATAACTTAAACAGAAATCTCTTGCCTACGGGAGCTCTTTCAAATGCCAGTATCAGAATATCTTTGGCTTCCTCATACTCTTTGTTATGTTCATAAATTTCTGCTACCGAAGAAAGAAGATTGGCGTTTCTTACTCGTCTCCAATCTATTGTATCGGCAATCTGCATGGCTGTTTTATAATCGCCCTGCTCTGCCATTTTTCGCATTTGCTCAGCTTTAATGTTAAATTCGTACTTATCCATTAAACAATCATACTCCTTAGCAGTTAATATTTATAAAATAACCCTTCCATCCAAAGCTCTTAGTAAGGTTATACCATCAATATTCTCTATATCTCCACCAACCGGTACCCCTGATGCTATTCTTGAGACTTTTATTCCCATAGGTTTTATCAGTTTTGTAATATAGGTTGCTGTTGTTTCACCCTCTAATGAAGAATTAGTAGCTATAATAACTTCTTCTATATCATCCTTCAATCTGGTTATTAATTCTTTTAGCTTTATATCATCAGGTCCGACACCAAGCATAGGTGAAATGGCACCATGCAATACATGATATACTCCGCTGTACTTACCCGTACGTTCATAGGCAGACATATCTCTGCTGTTTTCCACAACCATTATCTGCTTATGATTACGGTTTTCAGATGCACATATAGGACATGTATCGGAATCTGTTAAAGTATAGCAAATCTTGCAATACCTGACATTTTTTCGAGCCGATAAAATAGCATCTGCAAGCTGCTCAGCCTGTTCCTTTGGTGCATTAATAATATGAAATGCAAGTCTTTGCGCACTTTTCTGCCCAACACCGGGAAGATGCGAAAGCTCACCTATAAGTTTTGAAATATCTTTTGAAAAATATTCCATCAGAACCCAAGTCCTCCGGTAAGCTTACCCATTTCTGACTGTGAATCCTCCTCTGCTGAACCGATAGCCTGATTTACCGCAGCAAGGATCATATCTTCAAGTGTTTCTACATCTTCTGGATCTACAGCATCTTTATCAATATCAACTTTTATCACCTTTTTCTCACCGGTAACTGTAATTTTCACAGCTCCGCCACCAGCCTGGCCGATATACTCTTTCTTAGCCAACTCCTCCTGAGCCTCTTCGAGTTTTCTCTGCATACGCTGATACTGTTTCATTATATTGTTCATATTCATTCCCGGCATTCCTCCGGGAAATCCACCATGTTTAGCCATTTATACACCTCTCATCCTTCTGTTTCAATATTAATATTAATCTTACTCAGATCATCATCAGTTACATATATTGTTGAATTTTCTTTTTCTTCAGATAACTCAGTAGCAAATTTGATAGATTTATTATATCTGTCTTCAACAACCTTACATAACATATCCTTAGATTCATTTTCAGAAATGATTTTATAACAGGCTTTGCTCTTTGTTACTATTATCATTCCGTCATGTTCCCTGTTAGGTTTTACATATGAATCTTTCAAAGCCACAGAAACAACTGAAGAAGGAACAGCTATGCAAATATTTCTCCATTCCTTTTTCAGCAGTTGAAGATCTTCATACTGAGCTTTCGGTAATGCTACCTTTTTGGGAGAATCGGATTTTATTTCTTTTGGAACAAAGTCTTTTGCTTTAACCAAGGTTTCAGTCAGATTCCCATTTTTGATAGAATCAATATTGATATTTGCGATATTTCTTTTTATTTCACTAAGTTTTGCATTTAAGCCTTCCAACGATGAATCTGTTTCCGGGTAGGCCATTTTCATCAAAGTTGTTTCCAATAGTATCCTTTTGGATACAGAATATCTCATTTGGTTGCTTAATTCACTCAGCATCCTAACGAAGCGTAATAATTCATCTACAGAAAACAGCTTTGAGTCATCCTTCAGCTTTAGCAGGTTCTCGTTGGACATATCCACAAGACCATTTAAGTTATCAACACTCTTAGCCAGGAGCAGGTTTCTTATATACATGATCAGATCATTTATAAATTGTCCTATCTCTCTGCCCTGTTCAATAACTTCTGATATGATATTCAGGATGTCTCTGATATCTTTTTTATTCAACGCACATATCATATCAGAAAAAACAGATGTATCAACAGCTCCCAATATGTTTAATGCATCTTCATACTCAATTTTATGATCAAATTGAAAGGCAGAACATTGATCCAGTAGTGATACGGAATCTCTCATGGATCCGTCTCCCACTCTTGCTATATAGTGTAATGCTTCATCATCAACAGCTATACCCTCACTTGAAGCTATTTCATGTAGTCTTTCAGTTATCGTTTCCGTAGATATCCGACGAAAATCATACCTTTGACATCTGGAAAGAATTGTTATCGGCAGTTTGTTTGGCTCAGTTGTTGCCAAAACAAATATCACATATTCGGGAGGTTCTTCCAAAGTCTTTAGGAAAGCATTAAACGCAGCCTGACTAAGCATGTGAACCTCATCAATGATATATACTTTAAATCTTGCGTCCACCGGAGGATACTGAACCTGATCTCGTATCTGTCGTATGTCTTCAACACTATTGTTTGACGCAGCATCCATTTCAATAACATTCATGCTTGAATCATTCAAAACAGATCTGCACGATGCACACTTATTACAAGGATTACCGTTATCAGGGTTTTCACAATTTACGGCTCTGGCGAGAATCTTTGCAACAGATGTTTTTCCTGTTCCTCTGGTTCCGCAGAACAAATATGCATGACCTATTCGCCCGGTCTTTATCTGATTTTTAAATGATTCTATTATAGGATCCTGTCCTTTTATCTCATCAAATGTTTGAGATCTCCATTTTCTGTATAATGCAGTGTAACTCAATTAAAATCCTCATTTAAAACATTTATATTTTGAAAACCTTTTCAGTCTCCAAATGAAATTCCAAGAAGTTTAGCTTCCTTTACTATCTGGGAATCGGGATCGACATATTTTAATTTACCGGCGATATCTTTTAAAGGAACTTTAACAATATCATTTTTAACCAATGCAACCATATTACCAAAGTCCTGTTTTTTTATTAATTGCGCAGCTTCAATACCAAATCTTGTTGCCAGTACTCTGTCATAAGGAACAGGTGCTCCGCCTCTTTGAGTATGACCGGGAACAGTAACTCTAACCTCTATTCCTGTTCTGTTAAATACTTCATCCGCAAGCTCATAGGAAACAGAAGGGTACTTTCTTTCAGCCAGCTTTTTCTTATAATCCTTTTTCGACTTCAAAGAATCTTCATAAGAAATGGCACCCTCTGCTACGGCTATAATTGAAAACTTGGATCCGTATTTATATCTTTCGAGAATCTTATTACATACAGCATCTATATGATATGGTATTTCAGGAATGAGTATTATATCAGCTCCTCCGGCTAAACCGGCATATAATGTCATAAGTCCTACTTTATGACCCATTATTTCTACAATAAAAACTCTTTTATGGGATGCTGCTGTAGTATGTATACAATCAATCGCTTCTGTAGCAATATTAACAGCAGAATGAAAACCAAATGTCATATCGGTTCCCCAGAGATCATTATCAATGGTTTTTGGACATGCTACAACATTAAGTCCACTTTGGGAAAGAAGATTTGCAGTTTTTAAAGAACCATTACCTCCTAAAACAACCAGACAGTCAAGCCTAAGCTGTTTATAGGTATGTTTCATGGCTTCAACTTTATCAAGACCATTTTCATCAGGTTCATTAATCGTTTTAAAAGGTGTTCTTGATGTCCCCAGAATTGTTCCACCAATATTTAGAATACCTGAAAAATCAGAACGTTCCATTTTATGATATTCCGAGTAAATAAGTCCATGATATCCGCTTTCAAAACCATATATTTCAAGATCATCGAACAAATTAAACAGTGCTTTACCAACACCTCTCATGGTTGCATTAAGCGCCTGACAATCACCACCACTTGTAAGCATTCCAACTCGCATTCTAACTTCTCCTTTCTGACAATAGATTAATGTATATTATAAAAGTCAAGAAATTTCCTTCATAAATTATACAAGTATAACATATGTTTTTCAACAAAATAAGAGACCACCAAAAGGTGATCTCTGAGACTTGCGGGAGAAGGATTTGAACCAACGACCTTCGGGTTATGAGCCCGACGAGCTACCAGACTGCTCCATCCCGCGATATTAATATTTGTTATTT
>NZ_JNJM01000045.1:0-7450 GCF_000701645.1 Oribacterium sp. FC2011 | reverse complement strand
GATTACCACGCTGTTGCATCCCTTTAAGCCTGTTAACAGCAGTCCAAAGACAGTCGTATTCTCTTGAAAGAGATAATGATTCCCTTCCAAGGACCGTGCCATCTGACTGCATTACAGACGCGGTTGCAGCGTGGTTCATCCCAAGATCAACAGCAAGGATACGCTGTGTCCATATATTTGAAGCGTTCGGCAGCTTTACATTTTCCTCAAATGCAAAGTCCAGATACCAGGATCTGTGTCTCTTCCTGAGGACCGGCACGCATTCCTTGCGGTCTTTACAGTGATGTCTGATGTAATCAATATCGCTTTTGCGAAGTTCTATGTCCATCCAGTCCCAGGTATTGTTTATCCAGACTTTGACCTGAGCAGTATAGTTACCAGTCATGTTAAACATGTTTTTCCTATACATGAACGGGAAATCACGACCCGTATGAGGGATGCCCGGTTTCTCGCCGACAGGATTGGCATTCCAGTTGGCAAGATTGGATTTATAGGAAGACACTTTTCCAAAAGCGGATGCAATAGCGGCTCTTCGTAAATAACATGGAAATTTATACAGGTGTCCGGAAAAATCATACTTCGTTGCAGGGCGAGCCTTTGTTCTCAGAGAAACGCTTTCACAAAAGTTGACGGCATCTTTTGAATTAGAACATTTAGAAGCGTCTTTCCATTCGTTAAGGCATACATTGATATAAAAATCGACAGCACGACAATAAAGCCTTGCTGTGTCGTCGAAGGCTTTAGAGCTTTGCTTGATTAGGCTTTTATACAATGTATGGATTTTCATTAACGCTCTTTTTGTGAATTGATATAGTTTATGATTTGTTCTCTACTGCGGTCACTTACAGTGACCACACAATACGACGGGTTCCAAAGATGTCCACCCCAAAGTTTTGATTTGATCTCCGGATGAGACATGAACATCCACCTCGCGGTGTTGCCTTTAAGGATCTTGAGCATACGTGGGAGTTCGAATTGTGGCGAACAATCTACCAGCATATGTACATGATCCGGCATTATCTCCATGGCTGTGATGGTAAATTTATATTCCTCTGCCATAGACTTTAGATAAGCTTTGATGTCATTATCGATGCCATCCATCAGAACTTTACGTCTGTACTTGGTACACCAGACAATATGATACTGCAGAGAATAAACGTAACCCCTACCATATGTCAGGTCATTTTTATTCGGTAAATCAAATATATTAGCCATACGTATATGATACCATATGTATAAAGAAATCGCAACTTCCCAACAAAAAGCCACCTAACTCACGACTAGTCACGAGAATGCGGCGGCAATTATTCAACGCTAATGGTTATAGTAACATCTCCATTAGAAAGAAGATCAGTTATATCTTCCGCATTCTTATCAGATATGTGACCAAGCCTTGTATATGACCAGCTATTAGAACCATAGAACACTACCATCTGATTTCCGGAGTATAGTACAACGTCACCTGAACTCGTTGTTGTCTGCTTATCATCTCTCGGCAGACTCTGTCCAATTGAGCCCACCTGTTCAAAACCGCCATACATTGACATCTGAATTGTAACATCACCTTCTCGGGCCATATCCCGCAGTGCTTCTACAGCCTGGTTGTCTTCCCAATCCACATTTACTTTTGTATCACTGATTTTCATTATCATAGTGGTTTCTCCAATGTCTGTTTCATCAAAAGAAGTATTATTCTCAGCAGCCTGATTATCAACTTCTTCTGTGCGGTATGTTTCTGAGTCTTCTGATAAAATAGTTTCTTCTGTACTCTCTGCTTCAATGTCTTCAGATCCAGAAATGATTGCACTCGAATAATGATTTTCATCAACTGTTTCCGCATTACCTGAACAGGCACTAACACAAACCATCATGAGCACACTGAGTGCCATCTTAATCAATCTCTTTTTCATAGAAAATTCCCTTTATTTTAAAGCCTTTCCAAAATCATAAGCTTCACTTAATTCCTCGGCTTTACTTGAAGCTTCACCCATATCACCTATTCCTCCACAGAATAAGGACCCTGAAAATTCTGCCTTTCCAAAACAGTCAACCCACCCTTGGAGTCCACTAATTGCCTTTTTAGGTACGAACTCTTCATCCTCAGCTGCAACAGATAGCATATATACATTCCTGAACTTATAGTCTGAAGGATACAACGGATTGAGCCTATCCAAAAGAGTCTTCATCTGTCCGCTCATCTCGTAGTAATAGATTGGTGTTGCAAAAACCAGGGTATCTGCATTCTTTACTTTTTCTGCAATTTCAACAGCATCATCTTTAATGATGCATCTCTGAGTGTTCTGGCAGGCCAGACATCCTATACAGAAACTGATATTTTTTCCTTTCAGGCTTATATGTTCCACATCATGACCTGAAGCTTTTGCTCCCTCTATAAGCTTTTCCGTAAGTATTTCGGAATTACTCTTTGCACGAAGACTTGTAGAAATCACTAATACTTTGCTCATATCATCCCATCCTTATTTCAAATTCTCCTTAAAGAAGCTCTCCAACTTATCAAAAGGAATATAATCCTTATCTCCGCCATCATAAAGGTCAGTGTGCACAGCATTAGGGATTATCATAAGTTCCTTGTTATCTGCATACTTGCTGTCTCTGATCATATCTGCATAAGCATCTTTTGAGAAATAACATGAGTGTGCCTTTTCTCCATGGACAAGTAAAACTGCACTTCTGATTTCATTGCTGTACTTAAGGATTGGTTGATTAACGAAAGACTCACAACCGATCACGTTCCAGCCACCGTTGGAATTAAGACTTCTCTTGTGGTAACCTCTGTCGGTCTTGTAGTAGTCATAGTAATCTTTTACAAAGAAAGGTGCATCCTCCGGAAGTGGATCTACTACTCCGCCGCCAAGCTTATATTCACCAGCCTTAAGGTCCTCCAGTCTCTGAGCACACATAGCTGCCTTATGCTGGTATCTTGCTTCTTCACTGTCCTCTGAATCAAAATATCCCTTGGCGTTTACTCTTGTCATGTCATACATTGTCATGGCTGCAGTAGCTTTGATCCTTGTATCAAGAGCTGCTGTATTGATTGACATTCCGCCCCAGCCACAGATACCGATTATTCCGATTCTGTCAGGATCTACCTTTTCATTAAGTGAAAGGAAATCAACTGCTGCCATGAAGTCTTCTGTATTGATATCAGGAGATGCCATATATCTTACATTTCCACCGGACTCTCCTGTAAAGGAAGGGTCAAATGCTATCGTCAAAAAACCTCTCTCTGCCATTGTCTGAGCATAGAGACCGGAACACTGCTCCTTTACTGCTCCAAAAGGTCCACATACAGCAATTGCAGGAAGTTTGCCCTCTGCATTCTTAGGAACATACATATCTGCTGCCAGGGTGATTCCATATCTGTTTACGAATGTTACTTTACTGTGGTCAACCTTATCACTTTTCTTAAAAGTCTTATCCCACTCGGTTACAAGGTTTAGTTCTTCTTTGCTGATCATTTTACATTCCTCCGTTTTTATCATTTCTCTTTTTGAATCTGTCTTATCAAAAAATCCATGTTATCAACTTTTTTCTGACTGTCATGAAGCTCATCCATAAGATGGCACCGGCATTTTCTAAGATCACGAAGAAGTGTATCGGTGTCACCTTCTTCATACATCTTTTTCATAAAGCTTATTTCCTTCTCATCACAGCCCATGTCAGTAAGGCTTTCAAGAATCTTTTTGGTATCCATCTTTTTTACTCCTTCTGATTTCATAGTAAATCCTTGACCAGGTTTTCGCTAATGAATAAAATAAATATCATGATATTCGTTTTTGGAATAACATATAAATGGTCAGTTTTATGGAGGATTTCATGGAAATAAAAAATCTCAGATACTTTCTTGCAGTTGCAAGGGAAGAAAATATGTCAAAGGCTGCTGAGCAGCTTCATGTATCACAGCCTACTCTTTCAAAGACATTAAAATCATTAGAGGAAGAACTTGGGAAGAAACTGTTTGTCAGGCACAGCTTCAGTATTTCGCTCACTGACGAGGGGATGCTGCTGCGTGACCGCGCCCAAGATCTTGTTGCTATGTCAGATAAGATAGAACAGGAATTTAACTCCCTGGATGATATAACAGGTGGGGATATATATTTTGGACTGGCAGAAAGCTATCAGATCAGATACCTTGCCAGAGAGATTTATAAATTAAAGGAAAAATACCCAAACTTCACTTATCATATAACCAGCGGAGATACTGAGCAGGTTACTGAAAAGCTTGATAAAGGCATTTTAGATTTTGCTGTACTGTGTGAAACTCCTGACAGCAATAAATATGAATATGTTAAGTTTCCGGAAGCTGATGTATGGGGAGCAATCATGCCTTCATCTCATCCCCTCGCCAGGAAAAAGTCCATCCGGGTCTCTGACCTGACAGGACAGCCTCTGTTTGTCTCAGAGCAGAGCTGGAACAATGAAATCAAAGCGTGGGCCAAAGACAGATTTAATGAGCTTAAACTTGAAGGCTCTTTTAGACTTTCCTATAACGGCTCTGTATTTGCAAGGGAAAACCTTGGAATACTTCTTACATTTAAAAATCTGATAAATACCGAAGGAACTGACATGGTATTTAAGCCTCTTTCACCGGAACTGAAATCAGAGCTATATCTCATTTGGAATAAGTATCAGACCTTTACTCCTATTGCTGAAAAGTTTCTGGAGCAGATAAAAAAGACTTTCAAATAATTTGCAAGAAGGCCATAGATTTCCATCAAGCCTAAAGTCACCCTTCATTATCATTCATTTTCTGTCTACCACACAAAAAGAGGCGTGTAGCTATCAGCGGGATTTACGCTTAATGCTACACGCCACTTAAAGTTTCCTTTTCTTATTTTAAATAATCTCCAAGACTAATGTCTGCACTTGTTGACTCGATCAATTCCCGTTCTTTTCTGCGAATCTCCGCCATTTCCTTTTCTCTTTGTATCTGTTCTTCCTTTTGATGGTTATGCTTTACTAGAAAAGTATTGTATAGAAGAATGATGGTGAATAAGATAACTAAGGCACGCAACCTTCTAAGGATATCTTCTCTATTAAATTTCTTATCCATATTTTTAATCCCTTAACATATTGCCTGGATAATGCTTACGATCAGCACTACCGGCATGATCATTAAGATCAAACATGAAAGGCAACCACCGGAATTTCGGTGCATATTATCAAGCATAAATAAATCAAATAACTCATCATCGTCATCCATATAAATACCTGCCTATTCTAAATATCGACTTATCTCTTGCTTCGATATCTTAATTCTACTCGTACTCATAACAAAAAAATGCACATCTATAACAAGTTTATAATCATTTAATAATTGAAAAAAGCCGTCAGTAACCGGTGATGTCCGGTTCTAACGGCTTGTATTGTCAACCTATATTCACGATATTTGCCCCAAACGGACAAAGACACAGCTTTGCGATCTTAAAGTGTATAGCTGCAATTTTTCTTGTATAAAAATATCGAGGCTATACTATAATTTACTTAAACAACACGAATTAATACCATATAACAAGCAGTTCCGGCAATGATAGACAAATACATGTTTTTCCTTATGAGTTGCAGAATGACAATTAATGTACAGGCGATGAGTTCCGGAATCCCGTATGGGAACTGTCCGATGTTCATATTCCGAAGACAATAAATTACAAGTACCATCATAATTGCGGGAGGAAGCACACTGCCTAGATACTGTATCGTTTTAGGCAACGGTCTGCTGCCGAATAGCAAGAACGGGAAGGCACGAAGAATCCACGTGACAATTGTAATAACGGAAATGACTGCAATCAGATAAGCCGTATTATTCATTCGGGATGCCCTCCTTTATTTCAATGGGTCTGCGGAGCAGTATCAGTGCGATAAGACAGCTAATCATGGTGGGAATCAGGAAATACTCTTTTCCGAGCAAGAGGTAAAATCCTAGCGCACAGACAGCCGCCGTTAAGAAAGGTAATTTGGAACGATACTGCTGCCATTGGTTAACGACTACAACCAAAAAGAATGCTGTAGCGGAAAAATCAATCCCACTCATATCAAATTGCAGGAATTGTCCGGCACAGGCGCCTATGAAAGATCCGAATACCCAGTATAAATGGTCAAGCATGGCAATCATGAACGCGGCCCTATCTTCATCAAGGTTTGCCTCATACTTTACAGAACAGAGAACAGAGTATGTTTCATCGGTCAGAGTCAGGATCATATACGGATAACGCCAGCCCATTCTGCGGAATTTCTCGATAAAACCGATGCCATAAAAAATATGGCGGGCATTGATGAAGAAAGCCATAAACGCAAGTGAGGTCAGGGATGCTCCGGAAGTCATCATTGGAACCATCAGAAGCTGCATAGATCCGGCAAAAATAAATAAGCTGGAAGCAGTGGTGAGTAAAATGCTATAACCGGCATCGCTCATCAGTATACCAAACGCAATACCGATGAACAGATATGTGAAAAAAATAGGAATCGTGTTTTTGACTGCAAAACGAAACTCTTTCATTGACTTCGCTCCCATTGATATGAAAATAGATTTGCTATATTTTAGGGCATATCATTGTTCTGTACAAGTACTCTAAAAATAGATAGGTACTATCATTTTTGATACTGTGAGGAGGAAATATGAAATCCGGCAAAAAATTCAATTGCACAATTGAAGCTTCTATGTGCTTTATCGGAGGAAAGTATAAGCCCATCATCCTGTGGCACCTTATCGATGGAGAAAAACGCTTCAATGAGCTTCAACGATTAATTCCTAAAGCGACTGCGCATACATTGACGCTTCAGCTGCGTGAGCTTGAGGAAGATCAGCTGATTCATCGTGAGGTATATCCCATCGTACCGCCAAAGACAGAGTATTCACTTACAGAACTCGGAAAAACACTGATTCCACTGATCACTGAATTGCGGGAGTGGGGCCGGTATTATTTCGAGTACACCCATCAGCCAAATCCTTGTGAGCAGGATTAGCCATAGCTTTTTTATTTCAATGCTTCTTAGCGAAATGGATGATGTTACTTACCAGCATTCGGTCTTTATACTGATTGAGGCACTGACTGCTCCCACGGGCAAGCCCGTGGGGTTCTGATTACCAAGCCTAGCCTGTAATCGTACATCATTTTCAGACTTTGGAGTTACAGGTGTAAATCTATTTGAATCAGGACTTTCATTACCAAGCAGTCCAACGACCACATTAGCGGTAAATTTCTGTCTTGTGACAAGGACGTACAGTCAATCGCCCATATTTAATTGTTTTAAGCTACCTTAATTCCGCTGTTTAGTATTTTAATCTTGTTAGCCTTGATCCATGCGATCAGGGCTTTTTCTTTTGTGTGACACTTGTCAAAAGTCGCAATACATTTCTCTTTGTCTACAGCTTTGGTCTTATGATTGTAACAGTAAAGTAAAAATGATGAGTACCAGTCTCTTTGTACCA
>NZ_JNJM01000044.1:0-8619 GCF_000701645.1 Oribacterium sp. FC2011 | reverse complement strand
AGCCTGACGGATAGAAGCAAAAATATCTTCGTACATAAAAACCTCCATGATTAAGTAGTGTTTACAGTGACAACTACCCATCAGGAGGCGCGTTGGCATCATAATTCCGATTGCGGAAGACGCCGTTAAATGCTATTGTTTTCATAGGCAGTGGGGCTTTCCGTATTCAGTTGTTTTGTGTGGTAACTTAACAATACCGAATTACGAAAAGTACTTCCACTGTTTTTTAATTGTCAATAAAGTAAAACTGCGCCACAGCCCTGGCAGGCCATCGCGCAGCGATTTTGTTCAATCGGTATTTGAAGAAATAAAGAGGTGAAGTGTATGCAGGGAAGAAAGAAAAAAACGATAACACTCAATAATGGAGCAACTATGCCCCTTGTAGGATACGGCACCTATTTGACATCTCCAAGGCAAACGGAGCATCTTGTCAGAATGGCTCTTGAAGTTGGGTACAGGCATATTGACACGGCTCAGAATTATGGTAATGAGCATGAAGTTGGTCTTGCAGTAAAGCATTCAGGTCTTGAAAGAGAAGAAGTGTTCATTACGTCAAAGACGCAGACAACCGGATATCATGCCACGAAGAAGGGCATCATACAGTCATTGAAGGCTTTTGATATAGAGTATATCGATCTTATGATCATTCACTGGCCTAACAGCGATAATGAAGGAACTTATAGAGCTCTTGTCGAAGCATATCGATCCGGTATCATACGTGCAATTGGAGTATCAAATTTCAATGCTCATCAGATTGATGCCCTCATCAAACGCTTTGACATTAAACCTACAGTTGATCAAATAGAAACCCATGTTCTGTGGCAACAAAAAAGAATGCATCAGTATCTTACGGAGCAAGGGATTGCACATGAGTCGTGGTCTCCTTTCGGGGAAGGCATGGATGATATTTTCCGCAATGAGACATTGATGAAAATCGGATTGGCTCACGGAAAAAGTGCTGCGCAGGTAATTTTGCGCTTTTTGAACCAGCAAGACATCATTATTATTCCGAAGAGCACAAAACAGGAACGCATGAAGGAAAACCTTGATATTTTTGATTTCACGCTTACTTTGGATGAGATGAAGGTGATCGCTAATATGGATAAAAGAAAATCCTATTCAGGCTGGCCGGCGTCCATGCAGGAATAGTAGAAACAAATACAAATTCGCATTTGACGAAAGGTACGGAAAATGGAAACAGCAAAAACAGTAAATAAGTATGGAGGTACTTTACAGAAAGATTCTTGCCGCATTGAACGACCCTGATCCAGACAGGAAACAGGAAGCCTATGAAAAAAGGCTGACTGAGATGTATAACTCAGAAAAATATGCAGAACATAACATATATCCGACAACGAATGCAGAGTATATCTATGCAATTATTGCCATATGTCTGGAATTAAAGGGATCCGGTTTATCAGACAAAGAAACCATTGATACTGTAAACAGCGGCTTCAGCGGCCGGAGGAATTTCTTTAAATACCTGATCCGATGCATTGATCTGCTTCCTAACAGCTATCAGATCGCGGAAAGATGGAATATCTCAGATTACGACAAACGAGTGAAGGACGGTAGCATTTCCTATGATCAGTTTGAATTATCCGACGGTAAAATCGAATATAGCATATCCAGGTGCGCATACGCTGAAATGTTTGAAACATACGGGATCAGATCATTGTGCAAAATCTTCTGCATGACGGACACCACAGCTTACAGCAATCTCACAAAACATGTTAAGTTCATCAGGTATTCAGATTTATCTGACGGAGACTGCTGTCATGACATCATCCTGGATAAGAAAAAGAATAAAGGCTGACAATTCCAGTATGTCGACCAGAATTTTGTAAAATATGTAAACCTTCCAGTGCAATTGATGATTGGACTCGATTTACTTACTAAAATTTGGTAAATATAGTAAGTAAATGGGGGGAGGACATATGAGATGTGGGGGATGGGACTCAACGTAAATTACCGGATGCCTGTAATCGAACATTAGCACTGTGCAAGAGTTGCATTCACACAACTTTTTGTCCCCTGAGGGTACCCGAATTGGAAGAAATGGATGGATATCACTTATGAACGAAGAAAGATATAAGATTAGTGAAATGGCAAAGCTTCTGGGTGTGACGACCCATATGCTGCGCCATTATGAAAAGATGAAGATTATTCGCCCGGAAGTCGACGAGATCAACGGTTACAGGTATTATAGCGTTGTGGATACACGGCGATTTAACCTTGGCAGGACGCTTCTTGCGAGCGGATTCTCTCTGGAACAGAGCGCGCAGATCATGAAAGATATTGTCCCAGAGGAACTCATGGCTCTTGCGAGGCAGAAGATTGAAGAAAAGAATAAGGAAATCCTGCACGCGGAGCTTGCAATAAAATACCTGGAAGAGCTTGAAAGCTATTATCCGGATATTTTTAGAAAGGTGGATCAGGTTTGGGTTGAGCATTACCCGAACATGTGGCGGCTGGAATTGTCCGACAAGGAAGAAGCACTGGGCGGGCACCTGCTGGACAGGCAGAAAAAGGCTTGGCTTGAGAATCTGCCCGCCGTAAAATGGGTCAGCCGTATGCGGGCTGCGGACCTGCAAAATTTCCCGGAAGGAAAGGCAAAGTATACATACGGTCTTATGTGCCCGGAGAAAGACGCAGTTAAGATTGGCTTGGAGAAGACAGGCGACGTAGAAGTGATTCCGGGCGGTGATTATCTTGTCACGATCCACACAAAGTCTTCCCGGGGACCCTACCTGTGGTCGGACGTTTCAGCACTGATTAATTACTTAAGGCACGAAGAGATACGGACCTTCGGAGACGCCTTTTCCCATATCGTCGCATCTAAAAATACTGAAAGCGGACATATCAATTATCATAAAGTCTTTTTAAAGATTTATTCGTAACAAAGTTTAAGCCCGCTGGATGTCCCTCCAAAATATTGTTGAAATATTGCCGTAATTCTATTGACCTTCGCATTGTGCGAGGGTCTATTTTTTTCTAAAAGCAAAAACAAACAAAAAGGAGGGAATATGACAAACAAAGAGCTTGCATCACAGATCATCAAAAATGTTGGCGGAGAAGAGAATATCTCCGTTCTAACGCACTGCGCTACAAGGCTGCGCTTCAACCTCAAGGATAATTCCAAAGCGGATATTGAAGCTCTCAAAAATCTGGAGGGGGTCCTCACTGCACAGCTTAAGAGCGGACAGCTTCAGGTCGTGATCGGAGCGAAAGTAAACGCTGTCTTTGATGAGGTCTCAGCGCAGGTTCATATCACGGAAGGCGGCGGGAGCGTGGAGGAACCGCCCAAAAATAAGATAAGCGCTGTTATTGAGACAATCTCGGGCATATTTGCGCCGACCCTGCCAGTACTGATCGGATGCGGTATGTTCAAGGCGCTGGTATCTCTGATCACGAACCTGGGACTGCTTCCCGGCGATAACAGCTTCATGATCATCATGTCCATGATTGGCGACTTGATCTTCTATTTTTTCCCCTTCTTTCTGGCGGTCAGTGCGGCCAGAAAGTTCAAGGTCAGCGAATACATGGCCCTGGCTCTGGCAGCGGCATATATGTATCCCACAATCATGAACGGCGCAGCAGCTATTTCAGAAGGCGGACCCTCCACTATGAGTTTCCTGGGCCTGCCGATCCTCTTTGTCAATTATAAATCTACGGTCATTCCCATCATTCTGTCCGTATGGGTACTGAGCCTGATCTACAAGCGTATTGACAAACTGGTTCCGGACTTTTTGAAGATATTGCTCACATCCATGATCGTTCTCTTTATCATGGTCCCCTTGGAACTGATCGTTCTTGGTCCTATCGGCTCTTACATGGGCACCTATATTGCCAAGTTCATTGACTGGTTCTACAACATTGGCGGCTTTGTGGCAGCGGCTCTTCTGGGCGGCACTCGCTCTCTCCTGACAATGATGGGCATGCACTATGCCCTGGCTCCCCTTCAGATTCAGCAGATCGCGGAGACTGGCGGATCCACTCTTTTGGTCAGTGCTCTTACAGCCAACTTCTCTCAGGCTGGTGCCGGCTTCGGTGCATTCCTTCGCCTGAAGAATAAGCAAATGAAATCCGTGGCGGGATCCGCATCCCTTTCGGCGGTCCTGGGCATCACCGAACCCGTCATGTACGGCGTGAACCTGAAGTACAAGCGCCCCTTCGCTTTCGGTATGGCTTCTTCCGCAGTCGCGGCAGCCTTCCTGTCATTCTTCCATGCCAGAGCCCTGGCCTATGCGCCTCCCGGACTCTTCACTATTATAACTTACGAAGCAGACAGCTTTGTATTCATCATCATCGGCTCTCTGATCGCTTTTGTCATGGCGGCGGTCCTGACTTACTTGTTCGGCATTCCCTCTGAGGAAAATACAGAGAAAGCTGATTCTGAGAACTTTACTTCCGAAGAACCTGCCAGGATTCTGAGCGGCAGCCAGATCGAGATCAGCTCTCCTATCAAGGGAAATGTCATCCCCTTAAGCCAGGTGCCCGACAGCGCTTTCAGCGGAGGTGAGATGGGAAAAGGAGTGGGCATTGAGCCTGCCGAAGGAAAGGTATATGCTCCCTTTGACGGAACTGTAGATATGCTCTTTGATACAAAGCACGCCATCGGGCTTTCCAGCAGCGACGGTGTGGAACTCCTTATCCATATCGGTCTGGATACAGTGGAACTGAACGGACAGGGTTTTACCGCTCATGTAAAGACAGGCGATTCCATTAAGAAAGGTCAGCTCCTGATTGAGTTCGACAAGGACAGTATTGCCAGAAAGTATTCTACCGTCACTCCCGTACTGATAACGAACTTTGATCAGTACAACAGGATCGAAGGCCTTTCCGGCATGATTGCTGATACAGATACCGCAATCATCCGGATTAATTAAAGGAGGAGACCATGAACGATCAAATGCCTGAAGGCTTCCTCTGGGGTGGAGCGACAGCGGCCAATCAGTATGAGGGCGGTTATCTTTCCGGAGGCAAAGGCCTCTCTACACTGGATGCCATTACCGGGGGAAGCCATACTTCCCCCAGAATGATCACCTTCCGCACTGCGGACGGCGAATATAAAAAGGTGACCAAGGAGCAGTCACTGCCTGAGGGTGCCACCGGCTATATCGCGCCGGAGCTCTACTATCCCAGTCACGTGGCGACAGATTTCTATCATCACTATAAGGAAGATATAGCTCTCTTTGCAGAGATGGGCTTCAAATGTTTCCGTATGTCCATAGTCTGGTCCCGCATCTGTCCCAACGGGATGTACGATGTGAACGAAGAAGGCCTGCAGTTCTATGACAATGTATTTGACGAGTGCCTGAAGTACGGCATTGAGCCGGTGGTCACCATCAACCACTTCGACACTCCCATGTATCTGGCTGATGTCTACGACGGCTGGGCAAGCCGTGAACTGGTCGACTTCTATGTTTTCTTCTGCAAGACAGTCTTTGAGCGCTATAAGGGCAAGGTCACATACTGGATGACATTCAATGAGATCAACTTCCTCAGGAGCTGGACCCAGATCGGTATCCATTCCAATGATCCGGCTACCAAGGCGCAGGCCCACCATCATCTTTTTGTTGCCAGCGCCAGGGCAGTTAGACTGGGTCATGAGATCAACCCTGACTTCAAGATTGGAATGATGGTCTCCTATATACCAAGTTACCCCATGAGCTGTCGTCCGGAGGACGTCTGGGAATCTATCGAATTCAACCACGAAAAGGAATTCTTCATGGATGTGCAGTGTCGTGGCGAATATCCTGCCTACCGCTTGAAGATGTACGACCGCATGGGCATCGAAGTCAGGATGCAGCCGGAGGATTCTGAGATTCTGAAGGCCGGGACTGTGGACTATGTGGGCTTTTCCTATTATATGTCCACCGTTTCTACAGCTGACAAGAATGCCGAGATGACAGGCGGCAACCAGATCATGGCCTACCGTAATCCCTACCTGAAGGAATCCCAATGGGGGTGGGCCATCGATCCGCTTGGCCTTAGAATTTCTCTGAATCAGATTTACGATCGCTACCGCCTGCCCATGTTTATCGTAGAGAACGGCTTCGGGGCTGTAGATACCATAGAAGAGGACGGTTCCATCATTGATGACTATCGCATCGACTATTTCAGAGCTCATATTCAGGCCGTGAAGGACGCAGTTCTGATCGATGGCGTTGATCTGATCGGCTACACCCCCTGGGGATGCATTGATGTGGTGTCCTCCGGAACGGGAGAGATGAAAAAGCGCTATGGCTTCATCTATGTGGATATGGACGATACAGGCCACGGTACACTGGAGCGCCGGAGAAAGAAGTCTTTCTACTGGTATAAGCATGTCATTGAGACTAACGGAGCCGAACTGTAAGAACAGTGATAAACTGTCAAAGTAGGAATGTACTGTAAAAGCTGTCCGCAGTGGACAAGGCGACCAGGCGCCTGTCTGTTGCGGACATATTTATGATAGAAATGAGGTAATCTGAATGATACATATGGAGAATGACTCTTTTTATCTGATGCCGCATACTGCCATGGAGTTTCCAGACCCTGAGACCATCAGAGTCTGGAAGTATGGCACAGAAGAGCCGGATATCAATACCTATGCAGCTGTGAAGGATTTGTCCTTCCACAATGGTATTATCGAAGTGGATGTATGCGGATCCCTTCTTCCCGATGCTCCGGACTATGCTAGAGGATTTATCGGTATTGCTTTCCGGGGAGCGAAGGATGGTCGGGAATTCGAATCCTTCTATATTCGGCCGACAAATGGGAAAGGCTGCAGCGACCCTGTCAGAAAGATCCATGGCTGTCAGTATTTTTCATTTCCTGGATATACATTTTCATATCTGCGCAGTTTTGGAATCACAGACTATGAGAATCGGGTAGATACCATCGCCTTGAACGAGTGGAGCCATATAAAGGCTGTGGTCAGGGATGACTGCGCAGCTTTTTATGTGGATCAGAAAGAGGTGCTGAAAGTTACAGGCCTGAAGCACGGTCCTTCTGCAAGAGGAAATGTGGGGCTTTATGTGGATATCGGCACGGACGGCTTCTTCCGGAATCTCTGTATCACCTGTGAAGATTGAAAAGAAGTCCTTAAATTCCGAGAGAGCCGCGGCCTGGAAATCGAATGTGGTTTCATCACGATAGGAGCGGAAGTTGCAGAATGAAAACCGGCAGAATATTGGGAAATTCGAAACAAAAGCGCTTTGTTCGACATTGCCAATACAATCAAAGAAAAGGACTATATAAATGATGCAATCGTTCTTCCAATGCCTGGCAATTGTGGTGATGTAAGGGTGTAGCTCACATTGTTTGGAATAATAATGCGGACAATCATATAATTCGCGCTCGTCGCCTAATAATGGCGGCGGGCGCTTTTTTGATTATGGTATAATGGAGCCGTAGTGTGGTGGGCTGAGGTACAAATCGAGAATAGACAAATCGGTGTTTGAGAGGTAAAAATGATAAATCACAGAGTTCAGAAATATATAGAGGATCATTCTTTCTGTTCAGAGTACCTTTTCAGGGATTGGGAAGCGTTCCTGGATTTTATCTATGAAGAAGGTTATCGCGTTTCATCCATCCTCTGGTGGGAACACTGCAAAAAGAATTTTCAGCACGGATACGGCGGATATTCCGATCCGGATGACATGGAATGGATGTATTCTGAGACCTGGCTTCATGAAGATGGATTTGAAAAAAAGATCTTGCGGATATTAAGGCTTATATTCGTGAAACGAGAGAGCATGGTCTTATTCTTGGTGACAAATACATCAGCCACAATTTGGTGCCGTCCTTCTATCTTGCAGATGAACAGACTCCGGTTTGCAGAGATATTGCGGGCTCAGGTATTTGTAAGGGTAATTCAAAATGAACTATAAGGTAATTGACAAAGAAAAATACTATAGAAAAGGTGTGTTCCGTCATTTCACGGAAGACTGCAGGTGTTCGACCTCAATAACAGCGAGAATCGATGTGACAGAACTCGCCACACATTCAAAGAACACAGGGACGAAATTTTATATCAATTTCCTGTATATTCTTTCAAAAGTTCTGAATTCACGCGAAGACTACAGGATGGGATACCTTTGGCAGACAGATGAGCTGATCTGTTATGACGTGATCAATCCTACGCAGTATGTTTTCCATGAAGATACGGAAACCTGTACTCCGGTATATACGGAATACGATGAGGACTATGAAAAGTTCTACGCTGCTGCTTTAAAGGATGTTGAAGAGGCAAAGAAGACAAGGGAATACGGTCTGGATATGGTTAATCATCCAAACTGGTTCGATGCATCGTTTATATCCTGGCTTTCCTATGATTCACTTCATCTTGAACTTCCCGATGGAAATCTGTATTTTGCGCCTATCATCAACTGGGGAAAATATAGGGAAGAAAACGGAAGGCTTGTCATGCCTGTGACCGTTCGTCTGAATCACGCAATCGCTGACGGGTACCTGGTCGCAAACGTATTCCGTCTTTTAGAGCAGGAAATCACATCTTTTGTCGAAATCTGATCAACAGATCGTTAAGGAAAGAATCGAAGATGGTGCAAACGAAAAAGCAGCATTACGCTTTCCAATAGCTGCCCTTTCGTTTGCATCAATTTCGATTTTTCC
>NZ_JNJM01000043.1:0-8640 GCF_000701645.1 Oribacterium sp. FC2011 | reverse complement strand
TCATAGAATACCCATATTTACAGAAAAAATTTCAAACTCTCCCCTGTTTCCCATATTGCAATGTTATTTGAACAAGATAGGGTTTTGTTCATTTTAAATAAAATCTACAAAACAGTAATATACACCTATAATCTTAAATAATTCTCAGGATTTGGATGATGTTCTTCTACTTCAGCTTCCCATACGGAAACTGTGCTCCTGTCAGCACCAAGCATTTCAGCAAAATCATACTGAGAAACACCATATAAGTTCCTTATTGTTTTAATTCATTTTCCATATCCGGGTTTACAAAACATTGTATACTCATTTAGTAATACATCTGGGTCTATTCCAAGCGTTTTTCCAAAAGCAACTGCGTCCTTGTAATAAATCGGATTAAAACCTTTTTCAATATTCACAATTCCCCAGTTCGTAATACCCACTACTTTTCCTAGATCTTCCTGACTTATGCCTTACTGCTCTCTATAGAACCGGAGAATATCCCCTGGTTCCGCTTCATCAGAAGGCTTCGGTATAGGCATAGCAATGTTTACGAGCACCTTGCCATTCTTTTGTTGTATGCCTGTGTGATTGAGGTAGGTGCCTCTTTATCAATACAGGTATGCATCGGGATGAAGCAGCCCAACATCTGGGAATTCGCGGCGTTGACAATGGCGTCCACGGCGAGCCTTGTGATATCGCCCTGCCAGATCGAGATCCCATTCCGGATCTCCGGAATGTCGCTGAACTCTACGATTCCGTTTTTCCGGATCCTCTCCTGCAGATAGTCATCCTGTATCTCCAGGACTCTTTCGTCCATCTCTCCGGGCATGCGGATGTTCATTAGGGAACGGAGGAGCTGCCTTTTCCCTTCTGTATCAGAGGGCGTTGTCAGATCCTTGTACCGGACAGAATCGGTTTTGAACTCTTCTACAAGGTAATCTAATCGTTCGTTTTGTGTCATTTGGGATTTCCTCCAGGAATAGTCATATTTATTATACCAATTGAAACGACCTCTGTGGTAATTTGTCCACAGATGTGGACAAATTACCACAGAGGTCAAAAAGCCCGAGGTCGGACCCCGGGCTTTTCATATGATGACGGTATATTATAAAGCCAATGCGGCCTCATAACCTTCTCTGACAGCAACCAGCGCGTTGCCGGCTTTTACAGCACATCCAACAACTTTGACATTGTCACAGTATTTCTTTGCCGCTTCCTCAAGCGGATTGTATGCCTTATATCCGAATGCAGATACTACAGTCGAAGCAGGTACACTGTGGAGAGTTCCCTTGGAATCTGTGTAGCTTACACTGTCTTCCGTGATCTCTGCGACCTTTGCACCGGTCAATACTTTGATGCCTGCGTCTCTGATGTACTCCATCAGCTGCATCTTCATCAGCGGGAACATATCAACCAGGATGTCATCGCGCATCTCGATCAGTGTGATGTCCTGGCAGGACTGGGTCAGGAAGTGCGCTGTCTCTCCGCCAACTTCGCCGCCGCCGCAGACGACGACCGGACCGGCCTTGACATCTTTCTTACCTAAGAGTACGTCTTCCGCATTCACGACATTGCTGCCGTCCATTCCCTTGATCGGAGGTGTAAGCGGCTTCGCGCCTGTTGCAACAATGACTGCATCCGGCTTCTCGTCACGGATCATTTCCTCAGTGACCTCTACTCCCATATTGACCGGAACCTTCAGATCATTGAGACTCTTGCGCAGTGAAGATACGAAAGTGGAGAGCTCGCCTTTTCCGGGCGGGAATGCGGCGCTGCGGAACTGGCCGCCGAGCCATGATCCTGCTTCGTATACGGTAACATTATGTCCGATCTTCGCTGCAGTCTCCGCTGCGATGAGGCCGGCAGGACCGCCGCCTATGATCATGACCTTCTTCGGATTACCGGTCTTTTCCATTGCATTCTCATACTCGCGGCCGACACGAGGGTTGACCAGACAGGTCGCACAGGTTCCGGCCAAAAGGCCTGCTTCACAGCCCTGGAGACATCCGATGCAGTAGCGGATGTTCTCGAACTGGCCTGCTTTCGCCTTGGCGGGGAGATAAGGATCTGCCAGAGATCCGCGGCCCATGCCGATGAAATCTGCTTTGCCCATCTTCAAAATAGTATCAGCCATCTTGGGGGAGTTGATGCGGTTCGTGACGATGACAGGGCAGGATACCAGTTTTCTGACCATTTCCGCAGTATTCATATTAAAGGCGTGCTCCGTGTACATCGGCGCGATGATCTGGCGAATGACAGGAGAAGCATACATACCGTTGGAAACATGGATTGCGTCAACGCCCAGCTCATCCAGATGGCGGACAAGTTCAAAGGTATCAGCCTCGGTGCGGCCGCCTAGAAGGTACTCGTTGGCTGAAACTCTGACCTGAACCGGGAAATCCTTGCCGACGTTCTCGCGGATGCAGGCATAGATCTCATCCAGGATGCGGGTCCTGTTCTCGAAACATCCGCCGTACTCATCTACTCTCTTGTTTGTGAAAGGAGAGAGGAATTCGGAGATCAGGTAGCCGTGCGCAGCGTGGATCTCAATTCCGTCAAAGCCTGCCTCTTTCACTCTTTTGGCAGTGGATCCGAAGTCCTTCACAATCTGGTGGATCTCCTCTACTGTGATCTCACGGGGAAGATCCATGCAGAAGGGGTCCTTAATTGCAGAAGGCGCTACCGGCTGTACGTTTCCGTTTACATCATGTTTGGACTGGCGTCCGGGATGATACATCTGGCAAAAGATTTTGGATTCATATTTGTGGACTGCTTCCGTGAGCTTTTTGTTGCCTTCAATCTGCTCGTCGTTGTAAAGGCCCGGAATGAACTTATAGCCCTTCGCGTTCACATTTACTGCATAGTCTTCTGTGATGATCATGCCCCAGCCGCCTTTGGCTTTCTCTTCGATATACTTGATATACCGTTCTGTGATCATTCCGTCTTCTGTGCACAGGTTCATGACCATTGCGGGCACGATCAGCCTGTTGGGGATTTCGCAGTTACCTATTTTGGCAGGTGTAAAAAGTTCCGTCATCATTTTCGTTTTCCTCCTTGTGTTTTTGGAAAGGTGGTTGTCTATGTGAAAATAATAACGAATAGTACGATTCCAGTGTCAATGCCAAAAAAGAGAAGAGACTTTAGGTAAATCTGCTGATGCCGATTCTTCCGTACAGCTCGATGATCCCTCTGTTCTCTTCTCTTTTATATAAAAAACGGTACTGTCTAGGGCAAACGGTGTTCATAAAACCTTGGAGGAGTTCCAAGATTTTTCGTTCTTGCTTTTTTGGTTCTTACAAGATTGGAAGATGTATCTTCACGATCCGGCGAAACTCTCCGTTCTCATACCCTCTTCCCAATATGACGCCTCTGATCTTGGCCCCGTCTGGTACATTAAATCCATGTTCAGCGGCGTATTCCGGCAAAACATGAAAGACCTCCTGGTTATAGCTGCCGATTTCACCAATGTCAATGTGCGTACACAGGCATAAACCTCCGGAGATCTTTGTAAAATCTTCGGGTATCTCCAGTCCCAAAGATCTGACATATTTCTCCTGTATGCCCATTTCCCATTCCACCCGGTCATCTTCGACTTGAAGTCCGCTGTCAATGAAAGGCAAATGCTGATCGTCAAAAACAAAAGAACTGCTCTTTTCTGACAAATTTATTCGCTCGTACTCGTCTCCGCGGCCTGTAACAAGATGGCAATAGTATGCAGAAGGGATACTCTCTACCCAGAAACATCCAATGTTTTTGGTACTCAGCAGCATATTCATCTGAAGCTGTTCCAACCGCTGCGCCAATAGTTCCCGATATTGTGTATCCGCCCTGATCCTTTTGACTTCCTCACCCAGAAATTGTTCCGTGTTAATAGTATATTCGTGATTGCGTATCCCGGAAATTTCACTGATAGGAATCCCCCAGCTTTTATGCTGCATTGCTTCCAAAAGCCAGAAAACTTCCATTGAATCGTATCTCCTATAGTTATTCTCTGCTCCTCTGCTCGCCCGGATCGCTCCTTGTTTTTCATAATAGCGAATCATATCCCTCGAGATACTTAATAGCGTCGATACTTCCCCAATGGAATATGAATCAACGGCGTTGGTTCTTTTTGACATATTCATGGTATTCCTCACACGGTGAACTACCCACCGCCTACGTAAAAAACTAACCCAGAGGTCGGTCGTCTTACTGCTCCATCAATTCGTACTGGAACATCTCATATTTCAGCTTGCATCCAACATATATTCCTGCCGGCAGCAACGCCCTGGCGACCAGTTTTAAATCATCGGAAGGTATGTCAATTCGGCGGAGATTTGCATAATCGCCATCAATGCTAACGACTTCGTAATACCATGTCTGCATATTATTTCCCTCGTCTTTCTAAATTGATTTAATTGGGGTTTTGTTATGTTTATTATACTAGCTTGGATCGGGTAATTCACTATTTTGTTCCTGGCAAAGACTGCCTGTTGCAGAATGAATCTGGGGTTACTGCATTTATGCCGCGGAATAAAGAAGGTTTCACGTTCGCCGTCATCATGACGGACTATCCGCTTACAGTAATCCCGGAAGATGAGAGTACCTTCTTTGCACACGGGACAAAGGTATTCACTGCCGTCAGGTAAAAATATGTTGCCCTGAACAGGTATACTCTGTTACCATAAACATGGTTTATACCACTGGTCTCAGAGTACACGACTTTCCAGGGAGGGTGCTCTGGGACCTCTTTCTATTTTTATGAAAGACAGTATACAGAGCAGTTCACGGACAATCAATAGAAGCAGAAAACGGTCAATCTGAAAGAGCTAAAACACTTCGATTTATCGATTACATATGCAAATAATCATACAACAATCCTTGGTACAATCACAAACTGATATTGACTTATATCTTTAATAAATATATAGTCAGAAAAAGGAAGCAACCAGTCTGATTGCTCCCTCATAAATCTAAATTATCATAAAATACCCATATTTACAGAAAAAATTTCAAACTCTCCCCTGTTTCCCATATTGCAATGTTATTTGAACAAGATAGGGTTTTGTTCATTTTTTGGATTTTTCGTCAAAAAATTAAAACCAAAAAATAATGAACATTTAAATTTTAACCCATAGACCCTTATGACTAATGGCTTTATAGAGTTTCGTTCATGTTACATAAAATCTACAAAACCATATTAGCTGCCTAAAAATATTATGATTCTTTCTGTTTCATATGAGAGTCAATAATGCTGATACCCAAAATTATGCGATTTCCTCCCCTCAACCTTGTCATCTTCATATTGACGTATACCGGTGTCCCTGTATCAATAAGCCGGTATGTGGTCGTAAAAACACCCTGGGCATCTAAATCATGGATAACATTTTCTTTGGTGAATAGTTTAAGAAATGGCTCCCTGTCCTCCTCATAAATTCGAGTCATTGTATCCCGTTTGGCAGACTCAAAGAATTCCCTGCCATGACGTACTATTGACATTTCCTCGCCGCCAACCTTTGAAGAATACTCTGTGTAGTCGTTTGTATCCAGGTCTATCACGAATAGATTATAATAGTCAGCCGCAAGTGCCATGGCTATGTCTTCATAAGTGGTGTTTTCATCAGGCTCTGTGATGGAAAGTACACCAATAGCAACCGCTTCCACTCCTGTAATGCTGTTCTCTGCTATTATTCTTACAAATGAATGGACTCTTGAACCGTCTTTCATTACTTCATATACAAATGCTCGATTTCCATTATTCCTACACTGCTCAACAGCCTTCATAAACGAAGATCCGGGTCCTTCCTTCGGAACCAAATATTCCTTTTCCGGATCTGACAGATCATGCCCAAAAGCACGTTTCATGAATACCTTATAGGCCTGATTGCTGCGGATATACCGTGTTTTTTCACCGTTTCTGTTTACTTCCATAATGCCAATAGGCACTGTATCAAAGGTATTCTTTATGACACTTTCATCCATGTTGGAAAGGAAAGAAAGATCAAAGAGATTAACTCTTCCCACTGTTTCATAGTATTCGGATTGATCAGGATCTTCGAACCCGTTTTGTATTTCCACAGTATACTTTTTAACTATCTGTTCAGGTGGAACCGGCTTCATAAAATAGTATCCCTGTAGTTTTGAGCAGGCAATTTCCTGAAGAAAGCGAACCTGACTCTCTGTTTCAACGCCTTCACAGATCGTATCAATTCCAAGAGCTGTCGCCATCTTCATCATCTCTTTCAGTATTATTTTTCCTTCTTCTCCATCATCAAGCCTTCTCATAAAACCCATGTCAAATTTGATAAGGTCGAACTTTATGCTCTGGAGGACTTCAAGCGAGGAATAGCCACTTCCGAAATCATCCATCCATACCTGAAATCCCTGTGAGCGGAAACGCTCTATCTGTCCCTTCATATAATCGAAGTCACTGCCCACCATGCTTTCAGTAATTTCGATATTAATCAGCTTCCGGTCAATATGAGCCTCATCCACAAGCGTACAGATCTCCTTCACAAGATCGCAGGCTTCAAAATCTGCACGGGAAAAATTGATAGAAACAGGAACATGATGATTATGGAGCTTCTCATTTGATTTCAGATTTTCCAGAACCTGTCTCACCACACACATATCCAGTTTATGGATCAGACCGGTATCCTCAAGAACCGGAATAAATGCTGCGGGCGATAACATCCCCAGCACCGGGTCATCCCATCGTGCCAGTGCCTCAACACTGCAAACCTTGCCGTTGGTTGTTCGGACGATTGGCTGATAATACACTTTGATCCATTTTTCTTCGATGGCTTTATCAATATTGTCTATGATACTCTGGCGTTTTTTCTCCTCAGACATCATATCCAGGTCAAAAAACGCATAGTAGGATTCATTGTTCTTTCTTCGGACATTAGCTGCCATACGGGCACGATCACAGGCCATACTGATTTGTACCGATTCGATACGGTTCGGATAAATACCTATGCGAAGAGGAAGGTTTTTTCCATCGTTAGCTTTTGCACACTCTGCAATTATCACATCAAGATGCTCTTTCAACCCCTTTTCGGGAGCAAATGCGGCAAAATGATCCTGGGCAAAACGGCCACAGCTTTCGCTGCTAAAATGCTTGGCAAGAATATCTGCCACAGCACAGATCAAACGATTACCCTCTTCAAATCCATGCCAGCGGTTAAAATGCTTTAAGCCGGTCAGATCAAAAAATAGTATCGCAGAATCGATATTTTGTTCCTGCATCTTTTTACAGCCCGCTTCAGCCAGTTCATAGAAATAAACCGTATTTGGAAGTCTCGTCATATAATCATAGTAGGCACCACGATACTGATTGTCTTCCTCAAGAAAATGTCTTAAGGTCTGGTTGAGGACACTTTCATAACTCCCCTGTTCATTTGAGAAATGTCCCTCGTTGGCATACCAGGTCAGACATAAGCGCACATCCGGTTTCGGATAGATGCTCTTTCCATATGCATGCAGGATGATATAGTCTGGATCTTTTAAAGTGCGGGTACGATATACAATGTCATACGGAATATCAAAAGCGGCAAAACGATAAGCAGCATCTGCAACCCTGGTCTTATCATCAGGATGGGTGGCGCGATACATATCATTATCCATGGCTGCATATGCGTCTTCTAAACATTTGAATCCAAATTCATCGCAGAATCCTTTTGAGAGCGCAACTGTCACCACCCGTTTATCAATATATTGATAAACCGCAAACGGGATGGTAAGACTTTCCAGTATTTCTTGTGTTCTTTTATCAAAATAAAATCTCGCTGGGAAATTCATGTTTAATCCTCCTGAGCCCAATCAATACGACATAATAATCTTCCATGTTGATTTACGTTCGGTTAAGATTTATGGCTATTTGTTTCCTTTACTTCCATTATACAACAGCAAACCGTTTGTTTGACATAACCACATAAAAACGACAGGTCCCTAATCATTTCGATTTATTAGTGACCTTTTCCCATATTGCAATGTTATTTGAACAAGATAGGGTTTTGTTCATTTTTTGGATTTTTCGTCAAAAAAATAAACCAAAAATTATAAACCAAAATAATTTTGCCCCAAAAATCCCTGCTATTACTGGTTCTGTAAGGCTTTGTTCATTTTAAATAAAATCTACAAAACAGTAATATACACCTATACAATATTGTAATAGTTTTGTTTGTTTTTACAGTAAAATATGTCATAAGTGGTAGATAAATGGTTTATTTCAAATTAAGCAAACCTCTATCTCATTTAGGATAGAGGTTTGCTTAATTTGAATTTATACTACTGTATATCCTTCAGAAGCTAAAATAGTCAAGGCTCGTTCATAGTTTTCTTCTTTCACAAGAATATAATCTGTGTTGTATGTTGATACCGCGAAGATGCCAATTTTATGATCCGCAAGGATGCCTGATAACTTTGACAGAATACCAATCAGTGAAAAATCGAGGATACCCTGAATGCGGAATCCTCTCCAGCCATCATCACGCTCGACCGTGTTTTGTGGCGTATCCTCCGTTTTACACACCAACGACAATTCTTCATCTGTCTTCCCGATAAAATAGAAATCAGACTCCATGTTTATATCCAATGCTTCTGTCACTTTACAGACAGTAAATTTATAATTGAGCCTTTTCAATTCCATTTAGATTATCCTCCTCACAAATACCGATT
>NZ_JNJM01000042.1:0-10028 GCF_000701645.1 Oribacterium sp. FC2011 | reverse complement strand
TGGTACAAAGAGACTGGTACTCATCATTTTTACTTTACTGTTACAATCATAAGACCAAAGCTGTAGACAAAGAGAAATGTATTGCGACTTTTGACAAGTGTCACACAAAAGAAAAAGCCCTGATCGCATGGATCAAGGCTAATAAGATTAAAATACTAAACAGCGGAATTAAGGTAGCTTAAAACAATTAAATATGGGCGATTGACTGTACGTCCTTGTCACAAGACAGAAATTTACCGCTAATGTGGTCGTTGGACTGCTTGGTAATGAAAGTCCTGATTCAAATAGATTTACACCTGTAACTCCAAAGTCTGAAAATGATGTACGATTACAGGCTAGGCTTGGTAATCAGAACCCCACGGGCTTGCCCGTGGGAGCAGTCAGTCTCTGACGAAGAAGATCTGTTTAGAAAGTGTATCATATTCTATGCGACGATTTCTGCAAAGGAAGTGAACAAAAACTTTGATACATCTGCCATAGATAGTCTTACCTTCTCAAAAATAAAATCTGATCTTTTCCCAGTTTTAGCAGTAAGAGATAAGTTTGATCTTGACGGTAAGAAGCAACAGGCTAAGGATTACATAAAACATCTCATGAACCCGACAGAATCAGAAATGGATTACATTAACTCCTTCATAGCGAAGGAATACAAGCCTGAACTGCTCTTTGATGACACCGAGATCGTTGAGCGTATACGTAAGCATCCGATGGCATTATGGAAGTGTAAATAAGAAATACGGTAGAAGAAAAAACAATAAAAAGTGACGTTTTTGTAGCACCGTGAGTAATTAATCCCCCTCCTCTAATGTACAGGTGGGGGATTAATTGCAATAAAAATTTAAATACGCATCAATTATATTTTTTCTATCAGCAGCCACACATAGAGTCAAAAGTCCTACCATAATTATGGTGATTACTAGAGAAAGGACTCTAAGCTTATGAGAAAAATATTAATCACAGCAATTATAGCAATGCTATTCGTAATGCCGTCACAGGCATACACCAGGGAAGACTTTGAAACAATTTATCAGAATGAGCCGGACCAAAACATAAAAGAAATGGGTATAAGGCAGCTTGAGCTAGAACTTGGCATAAATACAGGTACCGACAAAAGGACCGTGGGGCATTTCACAAGAAGTAATTTTGATTTTTGCACCATGACTTCTCTCGTCAACACTAAGAAGCAGACTGTTAGCGGAAGAACCGAAACAGATTTTACGATGTATCTCAGTAAAGATAATGTCTACGACTACGCATATTATAAAGAACGTGAAAAGGATCTGGATCTTCTGGTTGCACATATCGGCATAGTAAAAACCATGACTCAAGGGATGTCGGATATAGAAAAAGCAACCTTCATTCATGACTTTATTGCAGACCGGTTTCAGTATGACACTGAAGGTAGTATAAACAGTGCCATACAGGGTTTCAAAACAGGATACACCGAATGCACCGGATACACGGCAGCTTACTATATCTTGGGACTAAACTGCGGGTTGAAAGTCAGAGCCCAATCCGGAACTACACAAAACGGAGGACTCCATACCTTCAATATTGTCACAATAGACGGACAAGATCTGGCAGTAGATGTGACAAATGATGATGCGAATAACAATAAAGAATATATGCTTATACCACTTCAAGAATACATTGCTATTTCAGGGATATCACCTCATAAGGATTCCCTGTCATGTATGGGTTAAGCCAAAACTATCTTGAATACCTTTTATGGCCGGCAAAAAAGCCGGTCTTTTTTTACAAAAAATCTCAAAAAAATACTAAATAAGGAAAATCCCTTCCCATAATTACCTTAGACAGTACGTATCGATGTTTCGTACAGATTGAGAGGTTGTATGGCAAAGACAAACGAAGATTTCGAAAATGCCAATAAATGGCAGAAACTAAACGATAACAAAAAAGATAGTTATTCAAACAAAAGGGATTACGATGCAGAGTATCTCAATAACAAGAAGGCTGATTCTGTACTGCGTGCTGAAAGGATGACTGACAAGGAACTCCTCGATGCGTATGAGAAAAATGAGAAGGACTACGTAGCAAGCAAAGAAAAGCCGCCTGTTATAGACCAGAAGAATAAATCTCTCCCTTTGGAAGCATTCAAAAAACTCATAACCTGGGTAATTGTAAAGCTTAATGAGCTGGCTGAGATCGCAAAGGCAACGCTTCTCCGTGTGGCCATTGGAAAAGACGGGGTAAGCAAAGTTATTGATAATACAAGAAAAGATGAAGAAAAGGCAGAACGTCAGCAGAAACTTGAGCGTGAGATCTCTGAGCTTGATAAAAATGCCATAAGGGAAGAACTTAAGCGGAGAGGCATTGGAAAAGAATCCCCCGAAAATGTAAACAATGGCAAAGGCCAGGAACCACCTAAACAAGAGTCTCCTAAGCAGGAGCCTCCAATACAGGAAAGAGAAGCAGAAGATGCACTTGGAAAAAGCGACAAGACAAGACTTGACCGGCTCTACCTCGGTTCCATGTCATGGAGTGATGAAAAGAGCAAAGATGATTTTGCTAAATTCAAGGCAGAATATGAAGCATACATAAAGGACTATACAGGGCTTACTGTAGATATTTCAGGAAGGCAAGCAAACCAGGAATTGGCACCAACCAAACAAGGAGCCCTCTATATAAAAATAATTGACGAAAAACTGGGTGACTGCTCATTTGAATACCGTGGTGACGGAAATATTGAGCATATAAGCAACGAAAAAACAGAAAAACTTGTTAATGAGCTTGAAAAACTCACATCCCATTACATAAATGACTATGATAAGGACAGCCAAAAATCAAGAACGGCATCAGGTATATATCCCGGAAAGAATGCTATCAGAAACTTGGTGGTAGATATAAAATCCCTATTAAGCAGAGAGAACCCATCTGAAACAGTTATTTTCTATGGAAGCATAATAAATGGATGTCTAAAAGACGGTCACATAACATTCACGGTTAATGGAAAAGATATCAAGGAATATGCCGGAAAAGAGGGAGTTCTGTCAGAAGCAGAGCCCATATATAAGGCAATCAAAGCAGAAATCGACAAGGATATAAATAAATATCACGATAAAGGGCCTGAAAAGGAACAGGATTCAAAGACTTTCAAGGACCTCGTTGCAAATACAGTAAAAGAACTTGAAGCTGAAAAGAGTAAGAACGAAGAAGATTCCACAAAAAAAGACGAACCTGTAAAGACTAACCCCGACGTTTCAACTGGCAAGGATGATAAAGGAAAAACCGATATTGATCCTGATATTTCTCCTGAAACACCTAATGATGATTCTATCGGAAAGCAGTATCCTGATGTTGGTGATTCAGTAAACCCCGAACCTATAGATAACACTCCGGGTAATACCCATGAGGCCGGAAACGAAAGCAGCAATTTCAGCGTAATCGCAAACTTCGGCGGAGAAGATATTTCTGCATTCACTCCACTAGAAGATTGCGGAGAGCAGGTATTCGGTGATGACGATTTGAATCAGATGTTCAATTTTGAAAATGAATTAGATAACAGCAATGATACTGAACCTAATACAATAGATGCTCCCGAAGAAGAGGAAGAAATCGGCGCATAAATACTAATAAAAAGACAATTTCTCCCATGATCAGAAGGAGAAAATACGGAGGAAGAAGAATTGGAACGTATATCACGAAGCAACATGCAATCCATACTGGATTATACTGATAAAGACGTAAGAGAGCTCCATGAGCAGGCCCTCGAAAATCTCAGAGAAATAGGTTTTGTCAACCCGATAGATGCTTTTAAGGCTCTTTCTGCAAAGGACTCAAAGGGGAGAAATACAACACTGCTGGAGATACGAGAGATATATGTATCACCAAATGTTGGCACAGAGGACAGAGAGTTATCGAGAATCATAACCCTTTATCCTGAGATAACAATAGAAGGCGGCGGCCAGTACTCACAGCTGGTGCTCACCTTTGAAAATAACAGATTCCCAGACATGAACAGAATCTGGCAGATTTTAGAGAGTTACGGAAAGGAAAGTGCAGAATACAGGGAAAATATCGATGATTACCCTATGCTGCAGCTGACAATCCTTCCATTAACTCTTGATGGACGATATGGTTTTGTAATGTCATCCCCTATAATGTGGTTCCTTACCCCTGCGGATCCGGCAGAGGAACAGCCGAGACAGATACGTATGCTCATCGAGCCGGGAGGACTTCAGTTCGTACAGGACGAATCATACAGTGTAGAGAAAATCCTTGAAGAGTCAAGAAAGATGATGGCATCATACAAGATGGATCTACAGAGACAGCTTGATAAGGAAGAAGCTGAAAAGGAAATGCAGAGAGAAATGGAAACCGAGCAGAAACGGTTCCTTGAATCTAACGTCACAAATCATACCTTTGGCTATGATGAAAATACAGCAAGGACAGCGGAAAACAGACGGCAGGCTTGGAATGATATGCAAAAAGATGGAAAATTTAAGGTTGGAAATAAACGAGATTGATGCAGAATGCAGATTATATTAAATATCCCCTCTCATAATTAAATAGTAAGGTTGGTACGAGTCATCTGGAGCAAGACAGATGACTCATTTTTTTGGCTTTAAATGCCAGGAGGAGAGTCGTTATGGCTTATTTTCAGCTTGCTGCTTTTTTGTTACCTTTTATTTTTGCCGGAGCGGATTTTCTAGTACTTGTATATATGTTGCCAGGACTTGTTGATGAGTTCTGCGATGTTTTCGGGAAAACGCAACCTCCAAAAATCAGGGTAAAAAATAGAGGCATTGGCGTTACAAGAGATACAAAACTCGTTGCCTAAGCCACTGTCTAAAAAAAGCTGTCAGATTCGATCTGGCAGCTTTTTTATAACATATTATTTTACAGCACCATTGCAACTACGAAATTATACGCAGCACAAACAAGTACACTTACAGGAACCGCAACCATAAGAAGTCTATTGAACAAAGTATTTCTGTCCTCTTCCTTAGGTGTTGATCCGAGTATGAGAGATCCTCCTGATGAGAACGGGCTGATGGCGCTTGACTGGGCACCGAGTACTGTACATGCAAAGAGTACAGGAGCAGACAATCCAGTAGATGCTGCAAGTGCCGGGATAAGAGGGAACAGTGCCGGGGCAACAACACCTGTGGTTGAACTGAAGAAACTCATGATAGCAGCAATAATTGAGAACGCTATCGGAATAAGTGGCTTAGGAACATTTGAACCTACCCAGAGGCTGAGCATTTCGATAGTGCCTGCCTTAACTGCAACTGCAATAAGCATTCCGGCTCCGGCGATCATGATGATGGTATTCCATGGAATTCTCGCGATGGCATTCTTCTGAGGAGCAAGCTTCATAAGTAATGCAATTACCGCAAAAATGATAGCAACCAGACCTACATCAACTTTTCCCGCAATGTAGCTTATACTTTCATTTCCCGGCATAAGGATCTTGAGAAGAGGGAAAATAAGTACCACAACCATCATTGCGATCATAAGTGTAAGTGTTGTACTCTGCTCTTTTGTAAATGCTTCAGGCTTGTTAAACACAACGCCTTTTCCGATGTTTTTATTTTCCTTTGTTCCGTATCTGAAAATAGCAACAAGGATAAGTGAAAAGATCATGGAGAAGAAGAAAATCTGCATTTCCATTCCGAAGCTGTCAACAGCAGTAAGTTCGGGAGTTGCTTCATAAGCCGTATCCGCAAGACCTCTGAAAACTACACCGAGGTTTGAGGTTGGGAAGTTTCCGCCGCAAAGAGCACCGCAGTTAATAGCTACAGCACCGGTAACCTTATCCATTCTTGACTCATCGCAGATAACAAGAGTTATAGGTGCAAGGAATGCAAGAACAGTAAAGTATGTGGCTCCCATTACTGAAAGAATTACAGCTACCGCAAAGAGTGCAAAGGGGAGCATTCCCGGAAATTTTCGGCACGCATAAAGCAGTGAACCGGACATCTTCTCCAGTGTTCCGTTGATGGCGGCAACATTATAGAAAAGAGAAACCGAAAGTATAACAAACATGGTGTTCGTAGGCCAGAAAGCTATAACCTCCTTAGGCTTTAACCCCATGATGAAACAACCTATGATATAGGCAAAAACGATACAGAAAAGACCTGTATTAATCTTGGTTTTATATCCAAGGTAGATCGCCACAGCGATCGCCAGTATGATGACTGCACTTAACATTTTTATCCTCCTGATTACTCAACCTGTGTCTCATTCTTCAATTCCGAGAAGTCTGTATGGAATAGTCTTGGTCATATGATAAACGTGCTCGATAGGAATTCCGTACTCCACAAGATAATGCATATACTCATACATCTCTGTTTCCCAATCCGGATTCTCGACCTGACCACCGTCTGTATCAACCATAACGTGTTCGTATCCGACTTCCTTGATGAGCTCAGCATTCTCCTTAAGATTCAGATGATAAGGCTGTCCCTTACCCATGTTCTGCGCATAGCATCGCTCAAGAATAACATCGTAATCCTTAACCAATCTTATCTGATCTTCAATGGAATAATCACATACCCACCACTCAGGATGTGTGATAATGATCTTTTTAACACCTGCATCTCTTGCAGCTTCCACCACTGTGAATGCCTCCTCAGGTGACACATGCGCTGTTCCAAGAGCAACATCATAATCCTTTACAAGCTTAAATATGTCGATCAACTCCGGTATGACTTTTCCGTCTCTTACCAGTTCGATTCCATCAGCAGGATTCTGTCCCATTTTCTCAAGGTGACGTTTTGCCGATTGTGTCGGGAGCCATATTTCCTTGGCTCCAAGCTTCAATCCCTTCTCAACAGCCTCAGGATTAACGCCACCGATAACTTTATTCATTACAACACCACCGTACATGGTGAAGCCGGTATTCTCACCGTAAACCCGCTTTACATACTCATTTGCTATGGCAGCGCGGTTCACCGTAAATCCGAGATGTGATTTAATAACTATTGCTCTGGCTCCGACTCTTACAGCCGCATCAGCAAGCTGAAGATCATTATAAGCGCGTATTCTCAGATCTGGATTGGTGTGTACATGCATGTCACATATACCTTTAAGCGATACTCTGCTCATGTTTCCTCCTTACATGCTCCCTTAAGTGTTCCTGGTGCCAATGTTTACACCCGTTCACGATGTACATCTGTTGATTTATGAAATACCAATAATAATTCGGCCGGGTGGTATTTCATTAATCTTTAATGTGAGTATAATTAAAAACAACATATCGCAGAATACGATATTTCATTATACATCGTATCGGTTTTTCCGATATGTTACAGTATTTCAACGCTTCTTAAAATAAATGATAATTGCTTTAAATTTAATTAGCGGGGGAATATTGTGAAAAAGACTTTTCATCACTATTTGTGCTACGGCATGGCGGCGGAATGGAGAATGATATGGAAATAAAAGAGCTAAATTATCTAATCGCAATTTACGAAGAGCGGAGCATATCCAAAGCTGCGGAAAGACTCTATATGGCACAGTCCAGTCTTTCCCAGTTCCTGACCACCTATGAAAGTAATCTGGGGCACAAACTGTTTGTCCGTACTTCAAATGGCGTCCGTCCAACTGAATCCGGGCAGATTCTGATCGATTATGCCTATCACACCTTATCTGAGTACCATAGAGTACAGGATCAGATGCAGGATGTTTCCAACCTTAATGCAGGACATGTTATTCTGGGAATAAGTTCCTTTAGAGGTTCCTATCTTCTCCCTCCTGTACTTAATGCTTTTCATATGACCTATCCCAATATTCATGTTCAGATCGTGGAAAAGAATTCAATGGCACTTGAACAACTATTGTTAAACGGTGATATAGACATAGCTTTATTGGCTCACAAAGTGAAAAACAACCGACTTCATGTTGAAAATCTGATAAGAGACGAAATATGTCTAGTGACCAGTCCAAACCACCCCATAATAAGCAAAGCCAAGGTGAACAGGCAGCACAGTTTCTCCCACATCACCAAACGTATAGACATTAAGGACACAAAAAACTATGAATTCCTTTTGAGTGATTACGATACGATCCTTGGGCGTGAAGCCAGAAAACTGTTTTTGAAAAACGGTATAACTCCCATTGCCTATAACAACACTTTGTCCGCTCTTTTCGCGGCCTCACTGGCTGCCAACGGACAGGGACTTGCCTTCACCTATTATAGTTCGAGACATTATTTCCGAAATGCAGAGTTTCTGTCTCTTGGTAAGGATGCTCCAAGTGTAGAGCTCTCCACAGCCATTTCTGCAGAAAGATATCACTCCAAAGCAACCCTTGCTTTAAATGAAGTGATACATGAAATACTGAAAACTACGGAATGAAACAATGATAACTTGTCACCATATACTAGTAGATACACCCTCTGGTCTGGAAGCCTTTTTAAATTTATCATCAATAAGTAAAAAAAAATAATGTATAATACCAAAGATAATGCCCTAATATAACTGCTATTTGCGAAATGTGCTTCCATAATTAACTTGAAAAATAAAATAAGTAATTTGGTGGTTCGTCCACCGGAAAGAGAGGACAGAATGAATAAAGTTTTGTTAATGGGAAGATTAACCAGAGATCCTGATGTGAGATATTCACAGGGTGAAAACTCTACAGCAATTGCGAGATATACATTAGCTGTGGATCGTCGAGTGCGTAGGACAGAAGGCAGTGCCCAGGACCAGCAGACAGCTGACTTTATCGGCTGCGTTGCCTTCGGTAAATCTGCAGAATTTGCAGAGAAATATTTACACCAGGGAACCAAGATCTGCATTGAAGGCAGAATCCAGACCGGAAGCTATACAAATAAAGACGGTCAAAAGGTTTATACAACGGATATCGTTGTAGAAAACCAGGAGTTTGCCGAGAGTAAAGCTTCAGCCGGAAATAGCGGTTCTTCAGCTCAGAGTTACTCACAGAACGCTTCAGCAAATGATGGTTTTATGAGTATAGCGGATGGGGTAGAAGACGATGGTCTTCCGTTCAATTAAATCCTAATGTTCAAATAGAGCCGGCCGAGAGTCAGCTCTATTTTTAAATGAAACAATTGCGGACATCCGCAATTATTTCGTATATGTCTGAGAGAACAGTATTCGAAAGAAACAATCTCAAAAAAACGTATTACTCTTGAGGCAGGTATATGCCTATATGATTCCAATAATCTACAACATCCTTGAATCCATTCTCTAATGCATCCGTATCATCATAAACAAGGCCGCATTTAGAGCAGTATATCCTTACAATGGGACCGGAGTTTTAGTATACGATATCATCACAGCCGGACAAACAACATGGACAATTAGCTTTAATTTTCTTTACTCCAGTTTTTTCATCCATTAAAAAACTCCTGATAATCATTGGTACTCATCTAAGAGCTAACCTTTAGTAATCAAGCTATATTTACTATCTGACTTGAAATTATCCTTAAGCCCTTCTGTTACAAAGATATTTTTGTTTTCATCTACAAGCACCATTTCGAAATTCTCATTGCTTTCTTTCCAGAACTCCACAGCTTTATCGTAACCCATCACGACAACTGCTGAACCAAACGCATCAGCTAAAGCTGCATCATCTGAAATAACGGTTGACGCTACGATTCCCGAGTCTGCAAGCTGTCCGGTCTTCGGGTCAATGACTCTGCTGTTTCCATTAGACAAAGAATACGTGCCTTTTGAAGCAACGGTAAGAGATGATCCGTTAAATGAATCCATAAACTTTTCATCAATAGAAACAATCGCTATATAGCTGCCTGGTTCACCATTAGGGTCTTGTATTCCGACTTTCCATGGTTTACCATTAGGTTTTTTTCCAATCACTGTGGCATTTCCACCTAATAAAACTAATGCTCCTGATAATTCTTTCTCTGGTCTGTTGGAAAGTTCATCCGTTAGCTTATTTGCCGTATATCCTTTATAAATGTCCCGGATGTTAAGGGAATCCTCGCCGGCTTCGTCCTGTAATTTCAAACTAAAATATTCTTCTGTATCTTCAGAATACTCATTTGCTATGTCTACCAATTCCTTTAGGTCCCCGGAGTA
>NZ_JNJM01000041.1:10695-12548 GCF_000701645.1 Oribacterium sp. FC2011 | reverse complement strand
CTGGCTGACCTTTCGGTCCCTATAGCTTTGCGTCGCCGGATTTCTCCGGGTTTGCTATTTAAGTGAATCGGGATAAAAAATTGGCACCGGGTTTTGTACCCTGTGCCAGTTAACCTAGAACCTTCTTGAATTAATTCTGATTCGAGAACTAACCTTCGGAGCTTTTGCTCCATGAAGATTGCAACTGGCTGGCCTTTCGGCCCCTGTAGCTTTGCGTCCCCGGATTTCTCCGGGTTTGCCCAACTAAGATCTAGGTTGGATCTTAGTTTAAAGAGAAGCGAACCTTTTTTCGGTTCCTTTCTTTTCTCATCTTCTCTTTACAATTCTAATTATACTATTAATTATTTAAATTGCAATAGCTTTAGTTAAAAATAATAAATTAATTTTGAATTTTAATTTGTTTATTACGTTCCTGTTTTTAAGTTTTTCCTTTCTAAACGTTTTCTTATATCCTAATCCCATAATTAAGACAATTTCAGTATATTTTTGCCCAAAATATCGTCATCAATTAAATGTTGCCGACAGCTTCAGGGTAATCAATCCTCATAAGGAACCTCTATCTCATCTTCCTTAAATCCCTTCCAATACCAAAGCATTCCCTTACCATGTTGTTTGGAAGGTACCAGGGTACTGTATATGCTGCTATCCCACAAACTTCGTATTCCGTATACCTTTTTGCCAGATGAATTCCCCGGAAGACATGGAAATTGTTTGTCACTATACCTATCCTTAGTGTATCATCGCTTGTAGATTGATCCATTATCTCTTTTGAAAACAATATGTTTTCAACTGTATCCCTGGCTTCTGTTTCTGCGATGATGCGCTCAGGCGCAATGCCTTTTGAAATGAGATATTCCTTTCCCCCGTCTCCTTCACTGACAGTCTCATTCTTCCCTATTCCACCGGATACAATGCAGATAGTATCCGGATTCTTTATGAGATAGTCATATGCAGCATCAAGTCTGAATCTGTAGATCGTACTAGGACTTCCACCTTTCATCTGCGCACCAAGGACAATTATATAATCAAGATTTTCTTCACCTTTATCCTTGAAGTGAATTGCCATGGCAATGAAGCAGATGGTAAAGAATATTGCCGTTAGTCCGATTGTAAGGTAACCTGCACATCTTATCCCAAAGGGGATCTTAATCCACCTACCATTGCCTGAAAGATAGAATAAAAGGCCGAAAACAATTGCGCTGAATATCCATATCATAAATGAGAATGTCCCGCTTCCGACCATGTAGATACTGACAGAATAGATAAGGCTTAGAAGCGTGAATGCCAGAAACAAATATCTTATATAGTTCATTTCAATTTTTTCCTGTATTCCCCGAGAGTATTTCCCTTTATTGAGCCTGTTCTTCAGCAGCCATCTCTTTATTGATCGTGTCTTCACTTGCGGCCATAGCCTTAAGTGTCATGTCTAGGAGCTTGTCTAGCTCCCAGCCAAGCTGTTCTGCGCCTCTCTCTATTACTTCCCGGGAACATCCGGCGGCAAAACCCTTGCTCTTATACTTCTTTTTCAGGGACTTTAATTCCATGTCCTTTGTGCTCTTTGATGGTCTCATAATTGCCGCAGCCCAGATAAGTCCTGTAAGTTCATCTGCAGCAAACAGAACCTTTTCCATCTCATGTATAGGTTCCACATCTATTGTCACACCACAAGGTACAGTAATCCCATATCCATGTGAGCAGACAGAATGGATGATACCTTCATCTACCACGCCTTCCCTTAGTAAGGATACCGCTTTAAGGCAGTGTTCCTCCGGATAAAGTTCAAAATCAATGTCGTGGAGAAGTCCCACGATGCCCCAGCGATCTTCTTCATCCTCATATCCAAGCTCCTTCGC
>NZ_JNJM01000041.1:0-10685 GCF_000701645.1 Oribacterium sp. FC2011 | reverse complement strand
GCTCCATGAAGATTGCAACTGGCTGGCCTTTCGGCCCCTGTAGCTTTGCGTCCCCGGATTTCTCCGGGTTTGCCCAACTAAGATCTAGGTTGGATCTTAGTTTAAAGAGAAGCGAACCTTTTTTCGGTTCCTTTCTTTTCTCATCTTCTCTTTACAATTCTAATTATACTATTAATTATTTAAATTGCAATAGCTTTAGTTAAAAATAATAAATTAATTTTGAATTTTAATTTGTTTATTACGTTCCTGTTTTTAAGTTTTTCCTTTCTAAACGTTTTCTTATATCCTAATCCCATAATTAAGACAATTTCAGTATATTTTTGCCCAAAATATCGTCATCAATTAAATGTTGCCGACAGCTTCAGGGTAATCAATCCTCATAAGGAACCTCTATCTCATCTTCCTTAAATCCCTTCCAATACCAAAGCATTCCCTTACCATGTTGTTTGGAAGGTACCAGGGTACTGTATATGCTGCTATCCCACAAACTTCGTATTCCGTATACCTTTTTGCCAGATGAATTCCCCGGAAGACATGGAAATTGTTTGTCACTATACCTATCCTTAGTGTATCATCGCTTGTAGATTGATCCATTATCTCTTTTGAAAACAATATGTTTTCAACTGTATCCCTGGCTTCTGTTTCTGCGATGATGCGCTCAGGAGCAATGCCTTTTGAAATGAGATATTCCTTTCCCCCGTCTCCTTCACTGACAGTCTCATTCTTCCCTATTCCACCGGATACAATGCAGATAGTATCCGGATTCTTTATGAGATAGTCATATGCAGCATCAAGTCTGAATCTGTAGATCGTACTAGGACTTCCACCTTTCATCTGCGCACCAAGGACAATTATATAATCAAGATTTTCTTCACCTTTATCCTTGAAGTGAATTGCCATGGCAATGAAGCAGATGGTAAAGAATATTGCCGTTAGTCCGATTGTAAGGTAACCTGCACATCTTATCCCAAAGGGGATCTTAATCCACCTACCATTGCCTGAAAGATAGAATAAAAGGCCGAAAACAATTGCGCTGAATATCCATATCATAAATGAGAATGTCCCGCTTCCGACCATGTAGATACTGACAGAATAGATAAGGCTTAGAAGCGTGAATGCCAGAAACAAATATCTTATATAGTTCATTTCAATTTTTTCCTGTATTCCCCGAGAGTATTTCCCTTTATTGAGCCTGTTCTTCAGCAGCCATCTCTTTATTGATCGTGTCTTCACTTGCGGCCATAGCCTTAAGTGTCATGTCTAGGAGCTTGTCTAGCTCCCAGCCAAGCTGTTCTGCGCCTCTCTCTATTACTTCCCGGGAACATCCGGCGGCAAAACCCTTGCTCTTATACTTCTTTTTCAGGGACTTTAATTCCATGTCCTTTGTGCTCTTTGATGGTCTCATAATTGCCGCAGCCCAGATAAGTCCTGTAAGTTCATCTGCAGCAAACAGAACCTTTTCCATCTCATGTATAGGTTCCACATCTATTGTCACACCACAAGGTACAGTAATCCCATATCCATGTGAGCAGACAGAATGGATGATACCTTCATCTACCACGCCTTCCCTTAGTAAGGATACCGCTTTAAGGCAGTGTTCCTCCGGATAAAGTTCAAAATCAATGTCGTGGAGAAGTCCCACGATGCCCCAGCGATCTTCTTCATCCTCATATCCAAGCTCCTTCGCATACCACTTCATAACTGCTTCCACTGTCAGCGAGTGCTGGATATGGAAAGGATCCTTATTGTATTTCTTCAGCAAATTAAAAGCTTCTTCTCTCGTTATCATTTTTCTACCATCCTTTCCAGTGCCCATGAAAACGCCTTTGCAGTTCTTATATCAGCATCCTTAAAATGATTGCCCTTATTCCATTCAAGGAAAACGTCGAGGCCTTTCTCTTTTAAATATTCATATGCCCCGTTTATGCAGTCTCCTACTGTTGCCATGACCGGATTACGGGTATTCATTTCCTTGTCACCGAGACTTAAATAAACAGCATCTGTTTTGATCTCATTATCTTTCATATAAGCGATGAATCCCGGGAACCACATAGACGGAGATGCTGATGCTACAGCCTTAAATGTGTCTGTCTGATAAGAAGCCCATAAGGAGAATAACCCTGCAAGAGAATATCCTCCGATGATATATTGCTTATCCTTGTCAGTACAGAGCTTCAATATCCGGTCAAGAGTTTCCTTTGCACCATCGCCAAAATCTTCTTTTCCAAAAACAGCTTTGGCTTTCCATGGAGAAAGATCCCTGTTCCAGTTTTCAATCTTAACAGCAATCAAACGGAAGTCCTTATTTGAAAGCCGGATTATTTCATTTACCTCGTTTTCAATGGATGACAGTTCGTATTCATCTACAGGCTGTATAAGAACTATATCTGCATCCGGGCTTCCATATTCAAATGTATCCACCATACTGCCTCCGTTCTTTTTATAGCATCTAAATCCACAAACTATTCAGGCTTTATCATCATTCAATAGAGTATTCCAGCATCTCATATTTAAGCTTGCTGCCCTCTTTGATGTCCTCAGGTAGCAATGCCCTTGCAACGAGCATAAGATCATCAGACTCAATATCTATCCTTTTAAGATTTGCATAATCACCGTCGATGCTTACCACAACGTAATGTCTTGTTTCCATGGTTCAGTACTCCTTCCTAATATCCCTAAGACTAAAGGCATTTTTGAATTCTGCAATATCCTTTTCGCCACGAATAACCATTAACTCATACTACATATCGCGACATCTTCACGTACCTCTAGAACACATCCTGTTCCACAACATCAGCCTCATAATTGCCCGGGAAATCTCTTCGGAATGTGACCGGTCCTTCGATCTCCTATTTATAATCATATATATCCTCTGTCCTTAGTTACCTAAGGATCTTTTCAATCTGTTTTTGTTCTGCGTCCGGTAATATCTTTTTAAGCTGCTTTAATACGCGGACGTAGGATTCCTCCGGTGTCCGCTTATAGACTGAATTTTTAAACTTCTTTCCAAGGAACTTTTCGGGAGTTGAATACTCCGCTATTCCCCAGCCGTATTTATTACCGTACTTATCTGTAGAATAGCAAAAATCGCTTGTGATCACATAGCATTGTTTTTGAAGTCTCGTGATTATGGTATCAAAACCCTTTTTGCCATTCTTCGCGTAGCCGCCGTCCTTCTTGAGATCCTTCGATAAGGCAGGTGCCTTCAGATCCAGCAGCTCAAAAAGCTCCTTGTCATAAAATGATGCAAGACCATCATCGTATCTTGCATCAAAATCATACCCTTGTCTTCGGAAGTTCGCGAAATCAGGGAACCACTTAGGGCTTATGTACATGGCCTTGTTTCTAAGAAATTTTCCATAGGCACACTTCATTTTCCGAATCACAGGACCTTTCATTCCCATACCGGCCAGAATTCACTGTCAGCATCGTCATACCAGCATCCCGGCGCAATATGCTCCTCCAGTGAGAAGCCCTGTATCTCATTTGAAAAAATGGGACAAACCCCACCTCATCTATAAGTTCTATTAGTTCCTCCATGGAGCTAATCTCAAAATCATCTGAAAAAGTCATAATCCCTCTTAGCGATAATCATTCTTCATACTCAATGTCATTTGCCTCACACCATCTAGTAGCTATCCGCTTATAAGCTTTAGCCTGATAGTCATACCACTTCTGATCAATTCCGAGATCGTAAACAGTATCCTTAAAACGTCTGAATGCACCTCTCCCTTGTATGGCATGTGTCAGTTTCTTATATAACGCCCCTGACTGCGTTTTCACGAAAGCTTCCATGATGTTCGCTTTTCTTTTTAGTTTCTGCTATTCAGTATTATAATCAAGACTCTATACCAAATTCCTTCATAAGCCTGTCAAACCTTGTCTGTTCCTTTTCTTTAATGGGTTTTGAAAGGTCGTTCATGCAATGATGGATAACATCAGCATCCTTAAGTACTTCATCCATGGGACCATCTATATTAAGTTTGTCATCATGGCATTTCCTTTCCCGTTTATGCTTTCTCCTCCGGAACCATCTTTATAAACTATACTAAAATGCCTTAGCATACCCTATTTCCGTATAAATCATCCCATATTTTCCTTGATCTGATTTCATCAAGGAAATTCTATTTACTTTCATCGTTTCAACTATGGATTTTTCAGTCTGTTTCTCAAGCATGCTGGTACCACTGACTCGTCTTACAAACGTTATATGGGGCATAAAACTCTTTCTATCATAATCTATGTTGTTCTCAGAAAGAGCAAGTCTTAGCCTCTTCACATAGTCACTTAGATCAGGATTATCCTCTACATTGGCAAATATCATATCTTTAAACAACCTAAAGCCTGATACCCTGATTGTAAAAGCTCTAAATGACACATTACGCATTATTTTCTCAATGATTCTGGGATCATCATTCTCACCAATGAATACCAGTGTAATGTGGAGGTTCTCTTCTCGAATGAAGCTGCCTTTTATCCCGCATCTCTTCAAATCATTCTGCATCTTTAAAAGAGCATAATTCATGTTTTCATTAAAGTTTATCGCAATGAACAGGCGCATATTGCATCTCCTTGTAACATACGAAGTCACTCTATCTTCGGCAGGCTCCACCTGCCTAAAATCACTTACTGTTTTTTGAGATGATCAATCATATCCATGTTTTCCATAAATCCGGCTGGTAACCGATTGTAGAAAGCTTGCCGTTTCTCACTATAGGAGTCTTTATCACCTGTTGATTCTCAAGTATCTTTTCCAGCTTGTCTTCTTCTGCGATGTACTTTATAAGTGCCAGGGTATCTTTATCCTTGGCATCAGAGTTTATCATGTTCTCAATGCCACCGTTAGCCTGTGCTACGGAAGTAAATTCCCCCTTGCTAAGACCTTTTTCATTCATGTCAACAAACTGAAACTTTATGCCTCGTTCTTTAAAGAAACGCTGTGCTTTCTTCGTATCGTTGCACTTTTTCGTTCCAAATATCTGTATCATGTCATCACCTTCTCAAACCTGAACATTCCACCAGATGCCAGAAGCTTAAACATATCGTCTTCGCTCATCTCCGGCAGTTTCTTTGACAGCTCCATCTCGCGATATAGTTGTCCGCTGGTATTAAATAACTTCCTTAACGGAAGACCACTCTTCTCATGATACTCCCGGAGCATTTTCTCATCCGGATGATCATCCTTTATGTCGGTCATTGTATAAGCAATTTTATTGTCATCCAGCCACTTCATCGCTTTTTGCACGTTGAACATTTTTTATAGCAATATATCTTAACCATTTAAGATCCTTTCTCATTAGTGATTATTTCACCGGAACACAATGCTTGTCGTTGATATCACATACTTTCTGTACTCTTCTCCGATATTTTTCTTCCATAAGAGGTTCCGTAGTAAGCCATTTCTTAACTACTTCCATCGCCATAAGACCTCCAATGATCTTTGCGCCAAGACAAAGAATATTTGAGTCCGTATGCTCCCTTGCGAGTGTTGCGCAGAGCGGATCCTGGCATACTGCCGCATAACAGCCGTTTATCTTGTTTGCTATAAGTGCGCTTCCATAACCTACTCCGTCACAGAATATCCCCCGGTCACATTCTCCTTTTGCGACCGCAAGAGCTGCCGGGTAAACAAAATCCGATAAGTCACAGGACTCCTTATCATATGTTCCAAAGTCCTTTACTTCATGACCCTGTGATATGAGATAAGCCTTTATCTCCTCTTTCATCTCTGTTCCTGCGTGATCGTTTGCCATTGCTATTATCATAGTAACCCTCCTCGTATATAACTTATACCTGATTAACCTTACGCTAAGATAGATGTCAATGCAGCAAATATTGATGACAGAATCGCGTATAACAACCAAATATTACTGCCTCCTGTTATATCAACTGGCCTGAAAAATGGTCGATTTCATGCTGTATAACTTGTGCAATAAAATCATTATATTTACCGTGCTGCTTTTGGAAGTTCTGATCCAGGTAATCTACCTCTATTTCTTTGTAACGGGTGCAACGGTGCATGCCATCCAAAGAAAGGCAGCCCTCTTCCGTTTCATACTTTCCTGACTTCTTTGTGATTACCGGATTTATCATCGGAATAATTATAGGACCAACTGCAACCACTATTATCTGCTTGCATACACCTATCATGTTTGCCGCCATACCGACGCATCTTTCCAGATTTGCATTTAATGTATCTATAAGATCCTGGATCACTTGCTTATCCGCTTCTGTTGCGGATTCTGACTTCTGTTGTAAAAACATTGGATCTCTTACTATCTTTCTAACCATCGATGGTCTCCTTTGATATATTTTCAATTATGTTTCTTTAGTCCCAAAACAAATGCTACTATCTTTCCAATAAGCCCCAGTACAAATACATAGAAGCCGTTTATAATAAGTGTTTCACTAATACCCATATTGATTGCATACTTTATTCTAAGCTCCTCAGTCGAATCCTGATATGGAATGCCGGCCTTTACTATCAGATAGTATAAGCCGATCACGAAGATAATATTTCCTTTTCCCATGCATTAATTGCCGCTGATTCTTTCTTTATTCCCCTTGGCCAAAGCCGGTCAACAAGTATCCTTATCCCATCGTTTTCCTCTGGTGCTTTGTAAATTCTCTTAGTCCTGATACTGTACATACATTGTCGCCTCAATTCATCTAGAAATTAAGTCTTATCTCCATCTCATGCCATTTTTCACCGCCCCAATTGGATGCAGACTCTCCCAGGTCATCGAATCCAAATTTCCTGTACATTTTTATCTTTTCCTTATGACATGTCAGTATAAGTCTCTTCCGTCCGCGAGCCTGCTCTTTCCTGCAATAGTTAAATACAAGTTCCCTGGCAAGGCCCATTTTTCTGTACTCCGGAAGGACGTCAAGGCCCATAATCATTACTGTTTCTCCATCAGGCTCATGAAGGCTTTCATCAGTGAAAAATTCATCCCTGAATATACGTTCATTTGTTGCTATGCCGTTCAGGAATCCTACAATCTTTCCATCATTTTCCCTGTCTTTAATCACCAAAAACAGATCCGGCGCAACTTTGATACGTGCCTTCATATGTTCCGGGGTGCATGCTTCATTTGGAGGGAAGCATATCTGTTCGATCTTCACAACTTCATCTGATAACTCAGGTTTGATTTCACAAAACTCAAAACGTTTATATATCCCCGGTTCTTTTACATCAAGTTCTGGCAGCATACGTCTTGCTCTCTCACGACCTTTCTCCGTAAGATATGCATACTTATTCTTTGGATTAATGATAAGGTCTTCCTTATCAAGCCTTTCAATAGCATCAAAATCATAGTACTTCCACGCAAGTTCATTGAAGGGCCTGCCTTCCCCGTCATTAAAACGTGTAAGATACATAAGTGCCAGTATCATGTCATCAATGGCTTCTTCCCGTGTCCTCATTTTTCCTTTATCCTTTCAAGTATGGCTTAGAATAAGCAATCATCTTTCTCAAAATCTCTGATATTGTCACAATCTTTCCTCCAGATAGTAAGTATGCTTAATCTGTATAATATCTCAATGAAGCGGAGGCAGCCCGTGGATATCATAATTGTCATAGTAGATATCGAAAGCCGTTTCCACGTCCCCGAACAGCTCTATGAGCGCTCCTGCCTGAAACATGGTAGAAAGCGACCCGGAAGGTGCCTTCCATGCGGCATTGGAGATCACCTCAAGTTTTTCATTACCCGGAGCATTAGCCCTGAGAATCGACTCAGCCTTAAAAAGCAACTCCCCTGTTGCGATATGGTAGTCGCTCGACACAATTGCAAGTTTCTTTACTGACGGATAGAGAGATGTCAGAATGTCATAGGTGAAAATGGCATTCTGAGCAGTGGTTATGGAATTGTCCTCCACAATGACACGCTTTTTCTCAATTCCCTGTTCAATAAGCCACTTCGCCATTTCACCGGCTTCTGAAGCGGATTCGTTTTCGGAAGCTGTTCCGCCTCCCGTGCAGACAATATACGCATTCGGATACTTTTTTGCACTGTTAAGAGCAACGGTAAGGCGTTCAACAAGTTCCTCTTTCATTGTTCCGTCAGGATTCAGCTGAAAACCAAGAACAACGATGCAGAGTTCGTCCGTATCGGGCAGACCATCCGGCAGGATATCGTAATGGAGTGGCTGACCAAGCTCCTCGGAACTCCATAAATCCATGATTTCATTCCATCTTGTTCCTGCTACTTCATCTTCTTCGGCCAGTTTTTTTAACAGTTTATTTATTCTGTCATTTGCCTCCGCACCGTAGGTACCGTAATCCACCGCCATTTCTTCGACAATATTTTCTATAAGCTTTGGATCGTAAGATGTTTTATCGTTCCTGCTCCAACACCCTGAAAGAGAAAAAACAACACAGAGCATCAATATATATTTAATCATGTGTTTCATATTATTTTTTGATGACTTTATCAAGAGCTTGCCTCTTACAAATCGAATTTGCTTAATTGATGACCATGGCATTCTATCAATCCGGGATCTCGACATCTTTACCTGTATACAGATACCTGAGGTGGTAACCTGCAGAGGGATCACTGATATCCGAATATACAATACTTACACCGTAAGCTTGCGAAACATCCAGCGCCTTATCGCCAATACCATAGACATAATGGAAATGATATGTTTTCCTGTAAGAGATTCACCGGTAATGATGATAATCATACCCTTTTATCCAGTTCACCTCTGACTTTAGCATCCTTTACCGGATTCACCCAATTGGATTCTCATCTCTCATTTGTATTAGTATACGAGTAAAACTCTTCTCCTGAATCCAGACAGAATGCCGCAAGACGTCCGTTTGGAATGAATGCTCCACAATCAATGGCAATGTTACCCTTGTTTTTGTATATGCATCCGGGGTTTGGATTTCCTCTGATGATCTGAGTAGGAGTATGACCTGTGACAACATACTTGTTCGGGAAATATTGAGTATCGTAATTTGGTCTTTCCCATACAAGGTCTTTAAGAGTGTAGTCTTCTAGATCCTTTTCGCGACTGAAATTCCCAAGTCCGGCATGGACAAGAAGATAATCTTTTCCGGAAACAGAAACCTCCTCATATATCAAAAAATCCTTTATGAATTCAATGATATCCTTCTGCTCTTCTCTGCCAAGTTCCCTGAATTCCTTTATGGTCGTACCGCATCCGTTCCGCATCCATATGACCAGGTCGTTTAGTTTCTTTGCATCTAAATCAGCTATGGATTTTTCATTGATCTCGTTCATGAGAAATTCAAGACAATTAAGAGCCATAAGCTCATGGTTTCCCAGAAGGCAGATCACATTTGGCATCCCCATAAGCTTTCGCATAGTCTTTATAGGATATGGCCCACGATCAATGATATCCCCGAGAATGTAGAGTTTATCTTTATCTGTAAGCGAAATCTTCTCAAGCAGATCCATAAACATATCATACTGTCCGTGGATATCCGAAATTACGTATGTTGCCATGCAGCCGCCTCCGTTCTACACCATCTCCCCATAAATCTGCGCCACTACGCTGCCAATATTTCTGCACTATGTGGTCTCACATTATTTAGATACCTTATCATTCTCTGCATGGCTTTGGGACTTCCAAGCTGTTTTGCTATCTGATCACCAAATTCACCGGGGAATCCAAGGCTTATGATAACACTGACCAATTCATCCCGGCACAATGTCCACTCTTTATGATTATCCATATAAACTCACCATTCTTTTAAATTCAAGGAGTCTATATCATACTCCGTTTCTCTTAATCCCACATGCCGGACCACCTAGATTCTTTACTTTTTCGGCTTCTGCTTCAGGATCTGCTAAAACATCAGCATACTCAGGGTGTTTCTGGAACCATTTTATAGCGTAGGAGCATGAAAGCTCTGCCTTACGGCCATCTTCTCTAAGAAGGTTCGCTACATGTTCAGTTATTTTTCCGGCTATTCCCTGTCCACTCATAGACGGATCTACTTCTGTATGAGTAAGGTTTACTATCCCGGGTTTAACTTCCGGATATTCAAGTACTGCAATACGTTTTCCGTTCTCGTCTTCCAGCCAGGTGCAGTATTTGGTCGATTTAAAATCCATAAGTCACTCCTTTTTCTTTCCTGTAATCTTTCTATAGAAAGCATCCATGTATTCCATGACTATGATTTCTTATTTCTAAGCAATGCTATGGTTATCTTTGCGATCGCACAGCAAACTAAAAAAATTCCAATAAACTGTAAAAACTCTCATATGGTTACTCTTTAATTTCATGTGATTACTCTTTCTGGTACTTACTTACAAAGCTCTGCAACTATCATATTGATCACCTTGCCGTCAGCTTTACCTTTAAGAACCGGCATTATTTCTTTCATTATTGCTCCCTTATTCTTGGTTGCTATCACCTCAGCAAACTTCTCCTTCAAGAATGCCTTAATTTCATCCTCAGACATCATAGAAGGAGCATATTCCTTGATTACATCATATCTGAACTGATACTCTGCCTTGAGTTCTGCTCTATCGTCCGGACAAGTATCGATCTGTTCTTTCGCAGTCTTAAGAGACTTAAGAATCACCTGATCCACAAGGTCGTCACCTATATTGTCTCTTGATCCAGAGTCTATAGCCACTTTCTTAACATCTGATATAAGAGAAGAAATTGCATCTTTTCTAGCCTTATCTCTTGCCTTCATGGCTGCTATC
>NZ_JNJM01000040.1:0-11154 GCF_000701645.1 Oribacterium sp. FC2011 | reverse complement strand
ATGTCCGCCGTGAATGATCTGACCTTCCATCAATAATCGATAGAAGTCTTTCGTCGGACCCGACATACTCGCAAAACCCTGGCCGAATGGAACCATTGTAAATCCGTCTCCTTCAAGGTTCTGGATCATCTGTGTCGCATTCCATCTATCTACTGCAATCTCCAAAATGTGATACTTCTCAGCAAGCTCATTGATGAAATGCTCAATGAAGTCATAATGGATCACGTTGCCTTCTGTCGATAACAGATACCCCTGCCGTTCCCAAACATCATAAGGAACAGAAGCAGCCTTCACCCTCTGCGGTATCGTTTCTTCCGGTACCCAGAAGAACGGAAGCAGAATATACTTCTCATCCGCATCCCTCGGAGGAAACATCAATACCAAGGCTGTGATATCTCCCGTACTTGAAAGATCTAAACCAGCGTAACAATCTCTTCCTTCCAGCGCTGCCATGTCGATCTCTTCAGCGCCCTTCATGAATATCGCATCAGGTATCCACGCCACTGTACTTGATACCCACATATTCAGTCTTAGCCATTTGAAGGTGACCTCATCTGCCGGGTTCTGTTTTGCCTCACGGTAAGCATCTCGCAAACGCTCGATATCCACGGTATATCCCAGAGAGGGATTAACTTTGTACCAATTCGCTTCATCTTCCCAATCTTCATCATCCTTCAATCCGTAGACCACAGGATAAAAAGTCGGATCCACACGCCGTCCTTCCAGAATATCAACCGCCTTCGTGTGTAACTCGAAAGCGATTGAATGCCTGTCCGTGCCTGCCGTGGTTATGATGAAGTGCAAAGGATTCTGTCTTGCGTCAGAACTACCTTTGGTCAGAACATCATATAACTGCCTGTTCGGCTGAGTATGAATCTCATCAAACACAAGCCCCGATACTGAAAAACCGTGTTTACCCCCGACCTCTGCACTGAGCACCTGGTAATATCCGGCGTTTCCGTAGTTTACTATTCTCTTTGTCGCTGTCATCAGCTTCGATCTCTTCAAAAGAGCCGGTGACATCTCCACCATCTGCCTTGCCACATCGAATACGATGGAAGCCTGTTGCCTGTCAGCGGCGGCTCCGTACACCTCTGCTGATGGTTCGTTATCTGCATATAAAAGATAAAGAGCGACGGCTGCTGCCAATTCGCTCTTACCTACCTTTTTGCATATTTCCACAAAAGCTGTCCGAAACTGCCTGTTCCCGTCAGGCTTGACGATTCCGAAGATATCCCGAATCAACTGTTCCTGCCAGGGTAATAACCAGAACCTCTTTCCAGCCCATTTTCCTTTGGTATGACAAAGGTTCTCGATGAACCTTACCGCCCGGTCTGCTTTCGCCTTATCATAATGAGAAGTCGGAAGCATAAACTGCGACGGCTTATAATTCTTCAGCTTGGGATAACCCTTAGGCCTTGTTTCTTTTGCCATCAGGAATCACCCCCAAGCAAAGATTCCATTTCATCCTCATCATCCTTCCCAATACCGGATGCCGCCATAATCCTTGATCTGGCTGAAGGCGTAAGTCCAAACTCAGATGCCGCCTGCATCATAAGTCGCTGTTCCGTGTTACAGATAGCAACCCATGGATTCGGTCTCTGCATCCCGTTCTCAGTCTCGTAAGTAGCTCCCTCGGAATTAATGTGATCCTGAGCTTCTTTCCAACGAGCGTAGGATTGACAGTATGCTGCAAAGGCAGATCTGTCCACCTCGGTAAGCACGCCCATCTGATTCAGTTTTTCACAGAGCCTTTTCCACTCTTCCTGAGCATCTGGTAATAACCACTTCGGACAGTCGGGCATTCCCTTACCTGGCATCGGTTCTTTCTTATTCAGTTTTCGCTTTCCCGGATTACCTTCCAGCTCTTTCATAGCTGTAGGCTTCGGCTTTCTGCCTGCTCCCATAAGGGGTTCCCTCCTTTCTCCGGATTTTGGGTATAAGAAAAGGACCATGCTCTTCACATGATCCTTTAATCATCTCGTCTACACATTTTACTGTTTATATCTCAGATTTCCGTTCTGCAATACCTCCAACTTACCACCATACATTTCCTCAATTACCTGTTCGCACGGAATCCTGCACATGCGCATCTGTTTTGATGTATCATGGACTCTGAAGGTGGTCTGATTATGCTTCCTGCATTCACTAAGGTATGCCTGAAGGTATGGCTCAGCGTCCTCTTTCAAGAGAACTCCTTCGTTGTGAAGTCGCATAAACGCTGACAGTACGCTGATACATCTTGCTCCACCAAGACTTACTATTCCACTTCTGGCATTTTTATCGTCAGAACAAAAAACATAGACTTGCTCTCCAAGTTTTGTACTCATTGTTTGAAGAAGTACATAGCTCTTGAGTTCTCCAAGGTTATTCCCTTCACCAATTTCATCACAATCAGCTTTTAGTTCCTGAAGGAAAGCATCTTTCGATATCGACTGATAATCTAATACCCGCAGCCGTGTAAAGTTCTTTTCAAAATAACCACTTTCATATGCTTCGCATCCATTTCTGAGCATGTTTGCATACATCGCCTCGGCAGAATCTGAATAAATGGCATGCAGTTCATCTATGATTTCCTCATCAGATATACAATGAACAGACCCATCAGAAATCTTCGTTTCTAGCCACTCGGGAGAATCACCGATATCATGCCTGGCAAGTTCTGTCCTTATCTGTTCGTGGCAATAAAACCGATATTCAGGCAGTTCCATTACCCGATCGATCATTTTATTCTGATCATCCTTTCGGATCAGATGGGTCTTGGAAATGAAATCAGTATCCAGAAGAGCATATTTTTCCTTTGTCATACACTCCACCTTAACTTTCCTTACGAAAGTCCTTTCTGATTCTCTCCAAGTACTGTTTATCTGACTCCTCCCGGCTATCAGTCAGCAGATCATTTTCACTGTTGTGCTCCATGTTATCAAGCAAACTGCCAAAATATGAAAGCTCCCTGCTGTCCTGCTGCCATCCCAGTGCCTTTCCGGTAAGCATTATCCGTTCAGACACAAAAGCAGCATCAACCATGAGCAGCTCCTTCGTTTTAGCGGGCGTGATATTGTGATTTTCCGCAAGACGTAATACAACGGCTTTATATGGAAGTGCAAACAAATCCATCAAAGTCAAAACATCATCTACAGAAATCTTTTCTCCCACTATGCCATATAGCTTAAGCTGCTCATCCAGCATATTATCAGGCATCAATAATAATCCTGCGAATGCATTTGCCTCAAGATCTTCCTTTGACACAGCCAGGTCATCGACGGTTTTAGAATCCAATAATGATCCGCATGCAATCGTATCAGGATCAATATCTTCTGCATAGCAGTGAATATGATACAACTCATGTGCTACTGCAAAAATCTGTTTGCATATGGCAAGTTCAGAATTAACGCAAAGAAACAGGGTGTCTTTTTTTACAAACGTAAACGCCCAAAGTTCATCATCTTTGAACGGATACCTGAGTATCTCCAAAGACAATTCCCGTTTTCTTGCATAATTCGATACCATTCCGAAGATAGAATCACGAATAATTGAGCTCCCACAATAGTTTGCCGCAAAAGCTTTAGCCAGAGAATCTATTTTTTCGAATTGCTTTGGTTGCTTACTGAATAAGCTTTCCTCAAAAACATTTCCCATTAATCATCCTCCCAGGCAACCATCATGGCATTGCCATTTTCACGGACTCTTTTGTGAAACAGGATCATATCTGAAAGCTCATCAGCGATTTGCAGTGCCTGCTTCGCTTGTTCAGACTGAACCTTTCCCATAAACGCATGAACAACATTAGTGTCGGAGTGTGCTTTAGATATTTTAGTAAGCTCCTCCATCCTTACACCCAGGTAGTCTGCGATAGCTTTAAGCTCAACGGCATTAATCATGCGTGTACCATTAAGCATCTTGTTTACCGTCTGCTTATTGGTCTTAAGCGCATCTGCAAGATCGATCTGTTTTCTGTTTTGGCTCTTTAGCAGTGTCAGTATATTATTTGCAATCATTACATTCATATCAACCATTGTTCTTGCCTCCTTCTTTAATAAGGATCCCTCTTTCTCACTTGTATTATACAGCGGGAAATCGCAGTGGTCAATATTTTCTTTACCAAAATCATGATAGCTTTATTTGAGTAACCATTTCGGTTACTATTGCATAGGGATTTTCACTTTCAATTTCGCGATTTTACACGTGAGCCCCCCCCGCCGTTCTATAGAAGCCAGGGCTGTAGGGATTCCGACTCCCCCTGGGGTATGCGCATCATCCACGCCCTCCCCAATAATCCCCTCGCTTAGCGTGTATCTGCGAGTGACACGACTTGCACAGTGCGATCAGATTGCTCCGATCGTGAGTGCCACCTTCACTCAGCGGTCTTTTATGATGGATCTCTTCTGTCGGTACGATGATTCCACGATCAAAACACAGCTCACAGAAGGGATGCTCCGCAGCATACTTGTCACGGATCCGCTTCCATGCACGACCATATCTTTTCTTCGTGGCTTTTTCTCTGCCGTACTTTTCATAGCTACTGTTGACCTGCTTCTGATGCTTCGGACAGAACCGTCCATCAGTAAGATTAGGACAGCCCGGATAACTGCACGGTCGTTTCGGTTTCATTGGCATTGCATCACCACCTATAGCAAAGGCTCCGAAGGATTTCTCCCTCAGAGCCTCTTTCATTTTACCTTTTCGCCATTATAACAATATCACATAGGCGAACTGTAATTTACTGTAATCTACTGTAAAGTTTTCGGAATCTTAATTTCATCCAATGCTTTCCTATGCAGATGATACACGTTGTCGATACCGTATCCCAGCTCGATCGCTATCTCTTCCCATCGCATGTAAGCAAGGTACCTGAGATCCAGTATCGTCTGAAGCTCCGGCTCCTCCACTGCACGGATCCTGCGGATGATATCCTGCTTCAGGTTCACCAGCTGATCCATGTCCTTCTTGATCTCTTCCTCCAGGCTCATGATCTTTATCACGGTATCCTCGACCTTGGAACGACCCTTATTTGGATTTCTCGGCATATCCGAATATGTCACAGTCGCCTTTGTAGCAAGGTCGTGTAATTCATCAATCTGTCTTAACCTGCTCTCTATACGCTGATTTAGCCCGAAGGCCTGCGACAGATATTTCTTAGCCGCCTGTTGATGTCTGTTCATACTCCACCTCCGATTTGGTTTTATAGTTACGCCCTCGGATTGTCGATGATTGTCTTATCTCTTCCTGAAGCCTCTTGATCAGATACTCTCCGTCAACACAGGTCAGTACGCCATACCAGCCGGAACGGAAAAACTTCTCTATCTGTAAAGCCTCATCTATTGCATCCTTATTTCTCGGATTTGCTTTGATCTTCTTCAATGCTACCCTGTAATCGGAAACAGCCTGTAATATGATCGCATTCGCCAATCTCTCATAAGGATCCTCTGCCAGATTCTTATTTCCTGCCATAGGCACTCACCTCAGCTTTAACAGCATCGATCAGTCTGGACTGGGTATCGCCCTTATGAGACAAAGCCTTCATGATCCGCTCATCAATGGTATCTGCCGTAATAATATGCTGTACCACAACTGTCCCGGATTCCTGTCCCTGTCTCCAAAGCCTTGCGATAGTCTGCTGGTAAAGTTCCAGGCTCCATATCATTCCGAACCACACCAACGTATTACCGCCACTCTGAAGATTTAGGCCGTGTCCTGCAGAAGCCGGATGAATAAGTCCTACTTCCAGTCTTCCTGCATTCCAATCCTCAATACTCTTGTCCGAATCAAGTTTCCCGTAATTAACACCCAGAACATCAAGCCTCTCAACGATCCTTGTCAGATCATGTTTGAACCAGTAAGCTACGAGAATGCTTTTTCCGTTTGCGGCTTCGATAATATCTTCCAAAGCATCAAGCTTCTGATCATGAATGTGCTCGATACCTCCCGCATCTGAATAAACCGCTCCATTTGCCATCTGTGTTAGCTTTCCGGAAAGAGTCGCAGCATTTGCAGCTGTCACCTCACCACCCGGAAGATTTATCACAAGATCCTCAGCCATCGCATCATACTTTGCACGCTCCTCTTCGCTCAGGTACACCGGATATTCTGAATTGATCAGCCCCGGCATTTTCAAATGGTCTGTTCCCTTCATGGAGATCGTAATATCGGAAATCTTCTCATAAATCCTCTTGTCCGCTCCCGGTCTTAACCTGTAGCTGTAAACGATCGGACCGTTCACCTGATCCGGCACGAAAAAGTCCACCCTGAACTGACTGATAAATCTCCCGAGCCTCTTTCCCATGTCCAGAACCTTGTATTCTGCAAAAAGATCCATCAAACCGTTGCTGGAAGGCGTTCCCGTCAAACCTATGATTCTTTTCACCTGCGGCCTTACCTGCATCAGTGCCTTGAACCTCTTCGCCTGCCAGTTCTTAAAAGATGAAAGCTCATCGATCACCACCATATCGTAATCAAACGGCAGGCCACTCTTTTCTATCAGCCAGGGAACATTTTCTCTGTTGATAATGTAAATATCCGCATCCGCCTTTAACGCCTTCATCCTCTCAGCAGCTGTACCGACTGCAATGGAGTACCTTAGCCCTCGAAGCTGATCCCACTTGTGTATCTCCGCAGACCATGTATGTTTTGCAACCCTCAGCGGCGCTATGATCAGAACCTTCGTCACTTCAAAGCTGTCAAACATCAGATCATTCAGTGCCGCCAGCACAATACTGGTCTTACCCATACCCATATCCAAAAGGATTGCAGCAATCGGATGTTCCTTTATGAAATTGATCGCATATATCTGATAATCATGTGGATTGTATTTCATCCAGTATTCCTCCAATCTGCTCCGGTCCATCAAGCACATAAACCCGGAACCCTAATCTCTTCAAAAGCCGATGCCGTGATACCTGCAGTGGTCTCGGACGCTCTCCCGGAGCCTTGACCTCCACAAAACCGAAATGTCTTCCCGGAAGAAGCACCATTCGATCCGGCATACCGTCAAATCCAGGCGACACCCACTTTGGACAGATGCCGCCGCGCCCTTTGACGGCAGACACCAGCTTTTGCTCGATGATCTTTTCCCTCATCGCCGTACCTCCGTCAAAAATTCAAGGTAGTGCAAGTCGATGCAAGTCATCCCATAAAACCCCCATATATAAAAATTCATTTCAAAAATCCATATATGGAACTTTTTATAGTAGACCTTCACTGACCTGCACAAAGCCCATAAATACGGCATTCCTTGAAACTGTAGTCATTTACCGCATAGACCTTCACCGACCTGCATCAGTCCAGAAAATCCTGTCCGGTCTTAAGCTTCAGACCATAAACCATGATTCCAGAACTCTTTTTCTTCCTCGGAAAGCCTGCCTTCTCAATTGCCGAATAAAAATCCGTGGTACTTCTGGTAAACTCGCCGTTCTGCAAGCAATATGCCCTGTATGCCTGATAAAGCTCACCGGATTTCTCCGTCGCTGCCTTGTCAATCTCACAGCAGTCTTCCATAAAATGTCCCAGCCAGTCGTTATCCTCGCGATATGCCTCGATCGCATCCTCGACCACCTTAGGCAGCTTCGTCTTGAAATCAAGATCAATTGCCTTCTTTGCACCCTCGATGATCCAGCTCATAATGTAGCCACCAGCATTGTCATACAGATAATCCGCATAGTTTTTGATATCACCGGCACCCACGATCTTCGCATTGAACGGGATAACAATTAGCCTTCGCCAAATACCATCATCATTGGCACCGACCTTCGGCAGATGATTCGTGTAAAGCACCAGTGTATGAGAAGGGACGAAGTGAAACGGGGCCTTGTACTTCTTCTCTGCCTGGATCTCATCCGTAGAACAAAGCTGCTTCACGATCGCGGTATTCAGCCTCATACCCTCTTCCATTTCAGAAGAGATAATGAGCCTGCGGCCTTTCAGCTCTGCCATCTCCGGCTTCACATTCCTCTTGCAGTTCATAGTCAGAGCCTCTGCCGACAGCTTTCCGGCATAATCACCCATCACGCGGAAGATCGTATTCCAGAATGTAGATTTGCCATTGGCTCCATCACCGTAAGCAATGATCATATGCTCCTGATACACCTTGCCGATTGCAGCCATTCCAACTACCAGCTGCACATATTCGATCAGCTCCTTGTCACCGCAGAAGAAAAGCTCCAAGGCATCCATCCACAGCTGTTTACCTTCGTCCCCGGGAGAACAGTTCGTGATCTTCGTGATGAGATCCGACGAATCGTGCGAATGAACACCGTTCAAACCCTGATTCAGGTCATAAGTCGCATCCGGCGTATTCAGAAGGAACTGATTCTTATCCAGGTCATTCACATCCACAGCGATCATCGGCTTCGCAGCATTACCGGTGGAAATAATGTACTTATAGTCACGGCGTTTCATCACAAACTTCAGATAAGTCTCCGCTACGATCAGTGCTATCAGTGCTTTGATCTGTTCCGGTGTTTCCGCTTCCTTCTGTACCGCTCTGGATCCGGCCTTAACCGTTGTCTCCGCAATACCTGCTGCCACAAGAGCCTTCTCAGCTTCCACCCTGTCCTGCTTCGCATCCACCAGCTGAAGATCCAGGAACTCTTCAATCGCTCCGATCGCAAGCTGCACATCCTCAACCCAGCGATCTCCGTCAAATCTCAGATAATCTGTCGCAGGAGAAAACCTAAGCTCCTGTCCGTACTCACGAACCAGCACCTTCGCCTCACCGATATCTGAATAATCCTCCGGTTTCAGCGATTCCCCGAAATCTGAATTGTATTCATCCGGCGGCACATACCCTGAGGAAGATGACACCTTTGAATTGAAGAACTTCACTGCGCTGCCCCAGATAGTATTCAGCTCTGACTCCGGAAGTGGCGGGTCACATTTTGCAGCGTGTTCCAGGAACGCTTCCTTCGCCTTCTCCGTAACGCCGTACCTTTTCAGGATTCTCCCGGCGAAACGGCTCATGGTGTTGTTCCTGCTGCCCTGCATGATCGGACCACCTGCAGGAGCCTCTGGTGCTTCGCTCTCCGAATCTTCATATAAAGGAGATATCTCTTCATCGATGGTCATCCAGCCTTCATGCCAGACAACCTCGCTGCCTGCTGTCCCGAACAGGAACCTTGCAGCATCCAGCGCATTATCATCGAAGAATGTATGCACCTGCTGGATTCCTCTCTTCAGCGCTGCATATGCACTGGCATCCGTCAGCTCCCCGACCTCAAAATAAATATGAAATCTCGGTCTCGCAGACTTCCCATCCTTCTCCTTCATATGGTTTCTGCTGGTCGCTATTCCATAGGAAAAATCTCCGAACAGCTCTTCTGCCATATCAAGAGTGATCCAATCCTTCGGATCATCTGAGTGATCATTGTCACAATCCATGACCACCACATTTGACCTCAGGAAGTTATCTATGCTCCGGCGGTCTTTCTTGTACTCCCCGCAGACATGATCGAAACGAACGACTTCCTTTAATTCATCCGCGCACGTTACCTCATGCCTGTCCGGGTAGCTGCAGTTCGACTTCTTACCGGAGCACCTGGCTGTGTAAAACGTAAGCTTCACTTCAGTTACCTCGCTTTCTTATTAGTAAGGAAAAATCCTCCTAACTCCCTAAAGACAATTCATCCGAAAAATAGCGGAAATTTCGCAAAAAACTTTTTTCATAAAAATCCGCTATTTTTTTCGCCAATTGTCTTTAGAGAGATAGGAAGGCAGGGAGCCAACCGGAAAGTGAGGTGCTGCTGATGCAGAAAGAATCCATTGAAAAAGCCGCCGGGCTCGACGGAACAGATGAAGAACTCATTGATGTTCTTATCGCAATCAGCGTCGTAGCCAAGCGGCTCGCAAAGAAACTACAGAATGAAAATAAGGAGGAAAGCCAACATGAGCAAAATGAGTGAGCTCTCCGCTATGATCGACAACCTGATCAGCTGCGGAGAAACATTGGCTGAAACCGGCAGAGCTCTGAAGGAATTCTATTCCGGAACAGACGAAGAACCGGCAAAGCCAGAGAAGAAAGCCAAGAAAGCGGATCCTGCTCCTAAGGAAGAGCCTGCTGCAAAGCAGTACTCCAAGGAAGATGTAAGAGGAATCCTGGCAAAGAAGGCAAATGAAGCATACGGCAAGTTCAAGGCAGATGTCAAAGCAATCGTTCAGAAGTATGGCAACGGAGGCAGCCTTACCGATGTGGATGCAAAAGACTACGCCGCTCTTGTAGCAGAGGTGGAAGGTCTTACAGATGCCTAAGCACGCATACCTCTCCGCCTCCGCAAGTCACAGATGGCTCGCCTGCCCGCCCAGTGCAAAGCTTTGTGCCGGAATCAACGACAGCGGCAGTCCTTACGCCCAGCAAGGGACCGATGCACACGCCCTCTGTGAATATAAGGTCGAGAAGCTGCTCGGAAGAGATCCAAACGATCCTACAGAAAACCTGACCTACTTTGATACGGAGATGGCTGACTGCACCGATGAATACGCTTCCTATGTTATTGAGCAGGTGAACGACGCAAAGCAGCATTGCTCCGATCCGCTGATCCTCATAGAGGAAAAGCTGGACTTCTCAAAGTGGGTACCGGAAGGCTTCGGAACTGGTGACTGCGTGATCGTGGCAGATGATGTACTGCATATCATCGATTTCAAATATGGTCTCGGTGTCCTGGTGGATGCCACAGAGAACCCTCAGATGATGTGCTACGCCTTAGGAGCTCTGGATACCTTTGACGGAATCTACGACATACAAACTATCCGTCTTACGATCTTCCAGCCCCGCAGGGACAACATCAGTACCTATGAGATCAGCAGAGACGATCTGATGAAATGGGCTGATGAAATCTTAAAACCCACCGCAGCTCTGGCCTACAACGGCGAAGGCGAATTCAACGCCGGAGACCACTGCCAGTTCTGCAAAGCGAAAGCAACCTGCCGTAAGCGTGCCGAGCACAACCTGGAACTCGCACAATATGATTTCGAGATGCCGCCCACTTTGGATGATGCAGAAATTGCAGCCATCCTCCCCCGGATCGATGATCTTGTAGCCTGGGCAAACGACATCAAGGAATACGCACTACAGCAGGCGATCAACGGAACCGATTTCCCGGGCTTCAAGGTGGTCGAAGGCAAATCGAACCGCAAGTTCATCGATGAAAGCGCAGTCGCATCCAT
>NZ_JNJM01000039.1:0-11207 GCF_000701645.1 Oribacterium sp. FC2011 | reverse complement strand
GCATTGTTAAATAATTAACACAAAGGAGGCACATTTATTATGATGGGCAGGTTAAGAGCAATGCGCGAACCACTCAAGTACGTTCAGGGGCGAGACGCATTAAACAAGTTTTACGATGAGATGGGTTACATGGGCAAGCGTTGGCTGTTTGTATGTTCAAATAGCGGTTATAAGGCTTGTCACGACAAGATTGAGAAGAGTTTTGAAGGTCACGATGACTACAGACGTTATGAGATCTTCGGTGGAATCTCAAGCAATGGTGAGATCAAGAAGATGCAGGAGATAGTAAGGAATGACAACATTGATGTTGTTGTTGCTATCGGCGGAGGAAGCGCTGTAGATACAGCTAAGGCTACAGCATATTATGAGGGCAAGCATATTGTAATTGTTCCTACAGTTGCCGCAACAGATGCACCTTGTACAGGTTTGTCAGTTATTTATAACGATGACCACAGCTTTGATAAGTATCTTTTCTATCCGACAAACCCTGATGCGGTAATTGTTGATTGTAATGTAATTGCAAACGCTCCGGTACATTTCCTTGTTTCTGGAATGGGTGATGCTCTCGGAACATATTTCGAGGGAAGGGCTTCAATTCGTACAGAATCAGCAAGTCTTGAAGGAACCGGAATCACAAGAGCCGGTCAGGCACTTGCAAAGCTCTGCTACGAGACACTCCGTCAGTATGGAAAGCAGGCTATTGAGGCTTGTAAGCTTCATGTAGTAACTCCTGCTCTTGAGAATATTATTGAGGCTAATGTTTATCTTTCAGGTGTTGGTGCTGATAATGTTAACTGTGCAGCTGCACATTCCTTCTATAACGGTGTTACCGCTGTAGGCTGTAAGCATGCAGATCATGGTGATTGCGTAGCTCTCGGCACACTGGTACAGCTTGTACTTGAAGGTGCTACTAAGGAAGAGTTTGATGATGTTCAGAGCTTCTGCCTTGAAGTCGGTCTTCCTGTAACACTTGAGCAGATTGGAATTACATCTGAAGATCAGGTTAGGATTATTGCTGAAAATGCGTGTGTTCCTGGCGAAACTATCCATAATCTTGCGGGAGATGTTCAGCCTTGTGAGCTTTACGATGCAATCATGCAGGCAGATGCTTTGGGTAGAATAGCTCTTGGCAAGTGATTTATTTTTAAAATCAATTCTTAGAATAATAAATAGTTATAAATTCAAAGAGGTTGAGAGGGATTAACAATCCATTCTCAGCCTCTATTTCCTTATCTGAGTTTTCTCTTTTCATAATTACATAGAAAGCAAGCATAATGTTCTTTCTCGTAAAGTACATCAAGGAGAATTGTTATGGTGTCGTTCATTATCGGCGAATGGTAGAAAAATTTAAAATGTCTTTTTTCTATATTTCCATGACCGGTACGAATGCTTTCCTAAAATCAAATTTCCATTCCTCCATCAGTCATAATTTTCTGTATTTCCTTTGACTTTCCGCGCCTTCTGGCATATCTGAAAAGTTTCTTTGTATCAATATAGTATTTATCATTTGCAATACGTAGCATTTCCGGATATTCGCTTTTACTGTACATATTCATGAGTGCCACATCAGCAATGAGATCCACAAACAGTTTCTCTAAAGGTGTGTCGTACCGACTTTCTTTACCATGCGGAGCTTCACTGATTCTATTAATTATTATAATCGTATCCGTTTTCCAGTATTTGCTGAGATCGTTTTTCTTGGGATTAAGCAGAATATTCTCCGTCCACAATTCAGACATATCTCTAAAAACAAAATCACTTAATTCTTTTTCGACATAGAGAAAAATAGTATTCTTTGCAATTTGATGATTAAGAAATTCATTCAGCATAGAAGTTTCAAATAATGAAAATTCCGTATCCGAATAATTTTTTTCCATAAATGCTATTATTGCTTCTGCTCTCTCAGAATATTCCGGATTATAGTTCTTTCTATTTGCATTGCCGATCTTATAAGAATTCCTACTGTGTCTAAATATTACTCCATCGGCAATCAAACGCTTCAGATCCCAGTTAAACGAATTATATGTATACTCATTCGAATTATCCGCAACTAGGTCATATAGTTCACGTCTTGTATATTGTTTCTTGCTATCATTTTTCTCTAGAAAAGCCATATTCTTCATATATTTCACCATAAAATAGGATTACTGATCTGATATATAAAGTATAGCATCTACTAATTTTGGCATCAATATATATCGGCAATATTTGAAAATATTGCCGATATATACAATTTCCTATCCCTAATAGATGGTAGCCTTTTACATCAACAGTTCGTAGAGCGTTTATGCCATTCGACAAAAGATAATCCATCTCCAAGATATCCGGACTTTGACATGAAGTTCTATAAGATGCCCAGCTATATACGCCGGGGTGCCATTAATGAAGCTATCGGTAAAGTATCATCTTATATGGGGAACCTTTCTAACTGGATGAAAAATCCTGTTGGTAGCAGACCATCATACCCTAAAGCAGGTTTTATATATCCGGCAATGTACCGTACCGTTATGTATGACCAGACGGGCAGATATACTGCTAAGATAAAAGTATATATCCGTAATACCTGGGATTGGATAAACGTTGACTTTAAAAAGTCCGATATGGATTATATTTACAGACGTTGCAATGAACGTAAACAGTGTGCCCCTACACTCCAAAAACGAGGAAAGGAATGGTTCCTGGATTTTCCGTTTGAGGAAAAGGTAAAACTATCAGATAATTCGGTACATGATCAGACCATTGTTGCCGTAGACCTTGGCATTAACACAGCCGCTACGGTTTCTGTGATGCGTCCGGATGGCACTATTCTCGGGAGACACTTCTGTAGTCTCAAAAGAGAAACAGACCATCTGAGACACAGCATAAACCGTATCAAGAAGGCACAGCAACATGGCAATCGCAAAATGCCACGTCTTTGGGCTAAAGCCAAAGGTATAAACCGTGACATAGCCACTAAAACTGCAAACTTTATCATGGAGACCGCCGTACTCTACAATGCAGATGTAGTAGTGTTCGAGCACCTGGATAGGAAAGGCAAGGCACGTGGTTCAAAAAAGCAGAGACTCAAGTTATGGCGTAGTCAGGAAGTGCAGTCCATCGTCACAAATAAAGCCCACAGGCTTGGTATGCGTATAAGCCATGTCAATGCATGGGGAACATCAAAACTGGCATATGACGGCAGTGGATATGTACTCCGAGGAAGGGATGGCGGCTTTAGCACATATGAACTCTGCAGGTTTCAGAACGGAAAGACGTACAACTGTGATTTATCTGCATCATACAATATAGGAGCAAGATATTTTATACGTGAAATATTAAAATCCTTGGATGTGAATTCAAGGTTACTTGTTGAGGCAAAAGTTCCTCAATGCAGTAAGAGAAGCACCAGCACGTTATCTACATTAATTAACCTCAATGCGGAGCTTATGTCCTTAGCGGCATAAGTATCTGAGTTAAGGCTGAATGGTAGAAACGCAGTCCACCCTCCTAAAGAGGGGTTATGTAAAAAAATAAGAGAACAATGGCATCGCCATCTTTCTCTTATTTGCTCACATATTTGGAAGCACGCGACTTTAGTCGTGTGAGGCTTCACAAACATTCCCAATGATACCATTGAAGGCAATCGTTCAACAAGTAAATCCTTATAACCTTATCTTAAATTGTCGAATATAAAAGTAGTATGAGTATTTTTCAGCTGTATTCAGTTAGAATTTTAAGAATAGTTTTTATAGTATTTTATATGAACCTAAGTTTTAAGACGGAGAGAAAACTATGAAAAACGTGGTATTGGGAAGAACAGGGATCGAAGTGCCCCAGAACGGGTTCGGAGCATTACCTTTACAGAGGGTTTCGGTTGAGGAGGCTGTAAAGATTTTGAGACGGGCTTACGACGGAGGCATTCGCTTTTTTGACACGGCAAGAGCCTACAGTGACAGTGAGGTGAAGCTCGGAGAGGCTTTCGGAACGGGATATGTGGATCGTAAAGACATATTCATTGCCTCGAAGACCAAGGCAACAACACCGGAGGATTTTTGGAAGGATCTGGAGACAAGCCTTTCAAATCTTAAGACGGATTATATCGATATTTATCAGTTCCATATGATGAATACCTGCTACAGACCGGGGGACGGAAGCGGCATGTATGAATGCATGGAGGAAGCAAGGCGTCAGGGAAAGATACGTTTTATTTCCGGAACTGCTCACAAGTATGGAATCGCACAGGAGCTTATTGAGTCTGAGCTGTATGATACGGTTCAGTATCCCATGAGCTATCTGGCTTCGGAAAAGGAGATAGAACTGATTGAGCTTGCCAACCAGCATAATGTGGGCTTCATCTGCATGAAGGGTCTGGCCGGTGGTCTCATCACGAATTCAAAGGCTGCCATGGCTTTCATATCTCAGTTCGACGGAGCGGTACCCATCTGGGGAATACAGAGGGAGTCGGAGCTTGAGGAGTGGCTTTCCTATATGGATGAGACACCGGTTATGGATGATGAGATATTTAACTTCATTAAGTCAGAACGCGACGAGCTTATGGGAGAATTCTGCCGGGGCTGCGGCTACTGTATGCCATGTACGGTTGGTATAGAGATAAACAACTGCAACAGAATGTCTCTGATGCTGAGACGGGCACCCAGCAAGGGCTGGCTCAGTGAACATTGGCAGAAAGAGATGGAGAAAATCGAAGACTGTGTTAATTGTGGAAAATGTATAAGCAAGTGTCCGTACGAGCTTCAGATACCGACACTCCTCAGGAAGAATCTGGAGGATTACAGGGAGGTTCTGAAGGGGAACAGGAAGGTTTGATACCGGAGTAATCCACCGGGGACGGTTATCGCCGGCGAGAACCGTCTCCCGGTGGTTTCCTGGTAGATTATAAAAGGTTTTGGGAGAACAGTTATGGCAGAATGTAATGTATGTTTCAGACATTGTCATATCGATGAAGGGAAATATGGGTTTTGCAAAGTGAGAACCTGCCGGGACGGAAGCATTGTTCCGGACAATTATGGGAAGGTAACATCCATAGCTCTGGACCCCATAGAGAAAAAACCTCTTAACAGATTTTTTCCGGGAAGCATGATAGTATCCGTGGGAAGCTATGGCTGTAATCTTAGATGTCCTTTCTGCCAGAATTATGGTATTTCATGGGCTGAGGAAGTTGAAAAGTGGCCTGAAAAGGCTAAATACATTTCTCCGGAGGAGCTGTGTCGTATAGCTGTAGCGGAGAAACCTTATGGCAATATTGGTGTAGCCTTTACCTACAATGAGCCACTCATTTCCTATGAGTACGTTCTAGACACAGCAAAGCTGCTGAGAGAACATGATTTGAAAACAGTTCTTGTTACAAATGGCATGGCTGATGCTTCTGCTGTGGGTGATCTTTTCGGATATGTTGATGCAATGAACATCGATCTCAAGGGCTTCACGGATCATTACTATGAGGATCTCCTGAAAGGAAACCGCCGGATGGTTATGGATTTCATCAAGGAAGCGGTGAAGCATTGCCATGTGGAAGTGACGACTCTCATCATCCCCGGTGAAAATGATACCGATGATGAGATATTTGAACTTAGCCGATGGATAGGTGAGCTTACTGATGATAGCGGAAATCCCATAGGCGAAAACATTCCGCTTCACCTGTCCAGATTCTTTCCAAAGTTCCATATGACTGACAGAGACGCCACAGATGTGGCTAATGTTTATCACCTGAAAACTGTGGCAGAAAAGAATCTGAAGTATGTGTATACGGGGAATTGCTAGTTGTAAAAAAAGAACCCAATGACACTTGATAATAGAGTGCCATCGGGTTTTATTTTTGTAATCTGAAATTAGTAAAGTATTGAGCCAAAAGTAAAATATTGATATCATAGTAATGAAAAGTAAAAAAACAACGCTTTTAGTAATGAAACGTAAAATTATCTGATATATAGTAAAAAACATGGAGGAAAAGTAATGACACCCAAAATTGATCCGTTTACCAGAACTCCGGGGCTGGCAGGCAAAGCATATATAGATACAGGTATTGCTGATACTGTAATTGCAAATTTTAAAAGTGATGAATCTGAAAAACATGTTTATAAGATCACAGGCCTTCGTGGATCCGGCAAATCAGTTGAATATGGAAGGATTATGAAGGCGTTAAAGGAAGAGAAAAACTGGCTTGTATATAACCTTTCCTCTGCCGGAAATACAATTGCTACATTTCATGATCTACTTGCAAGCGAAAAAGGTTTAGGTATAAATAACAAGACAATTGAAAAAAGTTTCAGTGCATCTCTCGGAGGAAGTTTTTATGGTGCGTCAGGAGAAGGGAGCGTAAAGGTCACAAATACAAAAAGCATTGAAAAGTTTCATAAATCCGAAGAAGCTGCAATAATAAAAATGATAGAGACAGCCAACAAAAAGAAGTACAGGATACTTGTTGGGATAGATGATATTTCCAAAACAGAAGAAACAGTCAAGCTTCTTTCAATAATAGGGTCAATGATAGTTGTGGGAGCAGAACTCTATCTTGTTGTGACAGGACTTTCGGAGAACATTGAAGAATTTTCAACTGAGAAAAACCTTACCTTTTTTAAAAGAGCTGACGCTATTGAAGCAACTGCTCTAAACAAATACGACATAGTGAACAGATATCAGGACTTACTTAATATAGACTCATTTGAAGCCAAAAAGATTGAACAAACAACACGGGGTTATGCTTATGCGTATCAGGTTCTTGGTTCATTATATTTTTGCAAAAAGGAAAATGAGACTCTTGAAGATCTAATGCCGGCCTTTGAGAACATAATGTTTAAAGATTCATATGATATGATATGGCAGAAGCTGACAGAAGGCGAAAAGGAAATGGTCAGATGCATCTGTAAAACAAAAGATGGGAAAACAGAGGACATAAAGTCTTTGATGAAAAATCCGGCATCATATAATGTATTCAGAAATAATCTCATAAAAAAGCATCTGGTGGATGGAAGTAAAAGAGGATATTTGAAAATAAATCTCCCCAGATTTGACAGTTTCGTTGAACTTTGGGGTGATGATTAAAGGGAGGAAAGGATTATGAGAAGAATTATGTTAACTATATCCGCTGTTTTGCTGCTGAGCTTTCTGACGGCCTGTGACATGGCATCCGGTATCAGCACGGTGGAAAATAGCGTCAGCACGACGGAAAATAGTATCAACTCAGCGGAAAATAAACAGGAGGACGGAGGCGGCATCGAAGGACAGGACTGGCGGACATGGGGAACCATAGACGGCTATGGAAACCTCAGTCTGGACGGGCAGGATATTGACGTCTGTGCCTGTGTCTTCGGTGACAGAGTTGAGTTGTACTATGATGAGCCTAAACAGAATTTATTTTTGCAGGTAGACTATCCCGAAAAGCTAACCAATGAGCAATATGAAAAAGCTACGGTGGAGTTTGATGATTATAACGATGACGGGAACACGGATGTGCGCATTATCGTAGGTGAGGAAGATTCACCTGAGATGTGGTGGACCTTTGTCTGGGACAAGGACGACTTCGTATACATGGCGGCTCTGGCATACCCGCCAACAGAGGTTAAGCATTAACAAAAAACGGAAGAGAGAGGTCTTTGCGAGACCCACTCTCTTCCGTTTTTTTGAAATGATATTCAAAGACAAGCTGTATGTCAGCCACTTAAAATCCAATGAAGTAAATTGGCTCGAAGAGGATGTAGATACGGTTCTTAGTGGGATAATAGCATTTATTAAAAAATCATGACTTATTGATCCAAATATCCGCATAAAGTATATATTTGCGGATATTTAGATAATGCAATGATCCTATTAATTCTTAAAATCAATTGTGAAACAAAGCCTCAATTAACTTTACGTAAGCAGTAGATCGCATGGTCTACTGCTTTTTTCTAGGCAAAAAACGCTACTATAACACACTTAAAAGCCTGACTTTCTTTAGGGAGTCAGGCTTTTCTTAAAAAAATAAGAAAAATTTCTCAGAAATACTAATATGCCCCAAATTCTTCCCATAATTACTGAGTAGAACAGACAAGAATTATTTTTCATAGAAGGAGTTTTAAAGATGAGGAAAAATATTGCAGTAAAACTTGCTGCTACAGCTCTCTGCCTTTCCATGATGGGAATACATGAAAGTGCCCCTGCATACGCCGGCACAGTAGATGCAATCCTTAAGACCGGCGGAATTCAGATATCCTTAGAGCAGAAGATGCTTGATGAAAGCGGAAACAGAGTAGATCCGTATGAAGTAAGTCTTCACCCTACGGAAGAAGTATCGTATATCGTAAGCGTAAAGAATGACTTATCACCGGCTTATATAAGATTAAAGCTTAATTACACCGGCGAATTTGATGGTATTGATGACACTATGTTAAGAGGTGTTAGCGATGAATGGGTTAAGCAGGGTGATTACTGGTATTACACAGAGCCCGTTAAGACCGGTTCACTTACCGATTTCTGTACCAGCCTTGTAATGCCAGAATTCCCCGAATCAACGGGAGTACCCGTATCAGTGAGCGTTGATGCCGATGCCGTACAGTCTGCAAACTTTACTCCTGACTTCACATCCACATCCCCATGGGGTGATGTAGAAATACAGTCCCACGCATCGTTTGGTGATTCCGTAAGATCTGATTCAGGTGATTCGGGTTTCCATATCACTTTTGAGGACATAGAAGATGGTGAGATGAATGAGTCAAACGATCTTTTCAAGAATTTCCGATCTCTCATGCCTGGAGATGCTGTTTCAGAGAAAATCACCATCAAGAATGAGTATAACAGACCTATTTCGATCAGACTTTCATCTGACAACAATGATAAAGATACTTCCTTAAATAAATGGATAAACGTTGAAATAAAACGTTTAAGCACCGAAGGTACTGATGAAAAAGTTGTTTATTCTGGCCCTCTTTACGGTGATGACTTAGAAAAAGACATAAACCTCGGCATCATTGGTAAAGGTAGATTCCAGGAGTACTTGGTAACTCTTTTAGTTGATAAGAATATGCCTAACTCTACGATGATGCAGGATTACTCTGTTTCATGGGATATTTATTCTAAGAATACTACAAGTGGTGGATCCGGAGGCAGCGGTGGTCCCGGAACTGACTTTAATGCATATGATCCCAACGGTCCGTCAGTACTGGGAGTGGACAGACCTTTAGAGATTCCCCCAATCATCCAGAATCTCCCCTTCTCAGACTCAATCTCACAGGTAATAGGTGACATAAAGGCTAACTACAGACCAGGGGCAAAGGATTCAAAGGGAAACAAGCTCACCTCAAATGATGCATCACTTTTAGGAAAAGACGGTATCTACTACGCATTCAGAGATGGTGAAGACGTAAAGGGAGCTGACAGGGACATAGCCGGAAACTATAAGACCGGAGACGTGTTCCCGTTTGCAATGCTGGGAGGCATCTCATTTATAGGAATCGTCAAAAGTCATTTCTTTTATTGACGTTATACCGTGAGAATTCAGCATAAGCATATATTCCCTAAATTTTTCTTTTACGACAGTTTTATCCTTGAGATACACTGGTATATCATCAACCATTTCCTCGAAGACGCCAGGTTTATTGATGTAGAAACCGGTAAAAAATGTATGTGTATCTCCAAAACCTGCACAGATTGTTTTATCCTTTAAATCAAATACTTATCTAAAAAATCCCCTTCCATAATTCTTTTATCAGAAATAAAAGACCAAAAAAGGAAGGGAGACAGCGACATGATTCGCTTCGGAAAAAAACTAAGAAAAAGTGTTTCGGCCCTGGCAGCTGTATCAGTGCTTGTAAACACTGGACTCACGGCTATAGCCGATAACAAAGGAAGTATCAAGACAACATCAAATAACGGCATCACATATGTCACAGGCATCACATCAGGGGACACCGCAGACGGAGTGCTTGTTATACCGGACGACCTTGGAGAGACAATATTCCTTGGTAATCCAAGTGGCACAAAGACATTCCTCGGAAACAATGATGTTAGTACCCTTGTTATTGGAGACAATGTTTGGGGTGTGACAAGCTCAGCTTTTACATATGCCGATTCACTCAGTACCATCATAGTACCTGAGACCAATACATCATTTGTAGCAGCCCAAGAAGGTCTTTATGGCTATATATCCTATAATAATTATTCCCTCATTAAGTACTATTCCGGTAATCCCAGACAGGATTTCGTCATGCCGGATTACACAACTATGGTGATTAGCGCTGATGATGCGGAATTTGCTACTCTAAATCTCAACAGGGTTTCAACTGTATATCCGCTTACTTTTGCGGGAATAAGCATAGATACACTCATCTTAACAAACGATGTCACAAATGCTGCGGCTGATGTTGCTGAAAGCTCCGATATCCTTTATGGCGCAAAAGTTGGAAGTTTTATGGCATCAGGAGCATTTCAGACAAACTATGACGGTTCGATCCTTTCAAAGAATGGCCGAATCATCAAGTTCTCAGAATATGCGGATTCAAGCGTAGATATTTCAGGATATACAAGCATTTCTCCATTTGCTTTCACAAGTATTGATCAGTATGAGGACATCCGTGGTAATCTTCCGGATGAGATGATAAAGGAAGTAGTGTTCTCATTCTACGATCAGGGCGAAGCTGTTTTCTATGTAAATGATGAGATAGGCTTCTGCTATAACTACGACAGATGGATGCCAGGACATGTAAATAATAAGAACGGTTACACCCTTTCATCCAGCGGTCTTTCTGAAAGCCAGTATAACAATGTAAAGAAACTCATGTACTACGGTGTTCCCAATGACCAGACTGGTCTTTTTGAAGATGTCTTCGGTGTAAGCTATGATTCTGTGAAGGGTTCATTTGAGAATGGCGATGCGGCCCTCAATGTTGTATCAAGCCTTTTATATAGGTTTGTAACAGATGGTGCACATGAGCCATCAGAGATAAAGGGAATTGACGGACAGATCTTTACCGAAGCAAAGGTGGCAGCTTACAGAAATGCCCTTCTCAGCGCCATACAGAATGATAATGCAGAAAGAGGAAATGTATCATTTAATGCAGATGAGGATATAGTTTTCACACTTCAGGATGACGGCACATATATGTCAAATGAAGTAACTGTGACAGCATCTGATGATGTAGACCACACACTTAAGCTCACAACAGAAGGCATTACAGTAAACGGAAGTGACGAGTTCACAACAGGCACAAAGATCTGTTTTGTAAGCGATTCTG
>NZ_JNJM01000038.1:0-12496 GCF_000701645.1 Oribacterium sp. FC2011 | reverse complement strand
TCATCTCTCGCTCGTTCGACTTGCATGTGTTAGGCACGCCGCCAGCGTTCATCCTGAGCCAGGATCGAACTCTCATATTAAATACGAAAGAGATTTCTCTCTTTTAAGTTCTTCCCGTTCAGAACTAAAAGCTTGGCTTTATTTGTTCTGTCCGTTTTCTTTACTGCGATTGTATTATTCGCTTTAGACCTTTTTGGTCTCGCTTTAGATCTTTATCAGATCCTCCGCTTCTGAATCTTCTTTATAGAATCTTCAGGGTCTGTGTATTAATCGATCTTTGATTTTCAAGGTTCTGTTGCCCTCATTCCTCAGAACTGATGTTCCGTGTCTCTTGAGTGCTCACATAATATATCAACTCCCGGGACAGTTGTCAAACACTTTTTTGAAAAATTTTTGTATCTATATCTGTACATCTTTACCAATTTAATACGTAACATAAAATCAACCGGAGCCAGTGGTTTCCAATTGAAATCCATCACTGACTCCGGTCTGCTTTTATTACCTCTGATAATTTAACTATTTAAACACTTGTAATTGCAATAACAAATGTACAGAATTCCATCCTCTCTACATCTGTGTATCGGATCTAAACGTAGAACAATTTACATTTATAAAATAGTTGATATTTTATATACCTGTTAAAATCTTTACTTCTATTCTCTATTTAAAGTACTCTTCTGCCAGCTTTTTGAATGCCGGTATAGACCGTTTTATCATGTCATGGGATACACAGTAAGCGAGTCTGACATATCCCGGACATCCAAATGACTTTGCCGGAACCAGAATGATATGATATTTCTTGCCCATTGCAACAAAATCATCCTCTTCAGGTGTAGGCGACTTGATAAGCATATAGAATGCCCCATCAGGTCTTACAACTTCAAAGCCCATCTTTGTCAGCTCTTCATATAGAAGTGTTCGATTCTTATCATAGAATTCAAGATTTGCCGGAATATCCAGACATCTTGCAACTACCAACTGGAAAAGGGACGGTGCATTGATATAGCCAAGACAACGATTGGCTACGACCAGTGCCGAGATCACCTCATCATAATAGTCAATATTCTTTGAAACCGCCATATATCCGATTCTTTCCCCCGGAAGCGAAAGAGTCTTACTGAAGGAATAGAGGAAAAAACTATTCTTTATGATATTGGGAATATATGGAACAGTCTGCCCGCCGTAAACAAGCTCACGATAAGGTTCATCTGCAATAACGTATATCGGGTGTCCTATTTCCTTCTCAGCTTCTACAATAATATCATTGAGTTTTCTGAGAGTTTCTTCTGTATATACAACACCCGACGGATTATTCGGGTTATTGATGATTATGCACTTGGTTTTTTCATTAATAAGTGGTCTGAGTGCCGCGAGGTTAAGCTGGAATGTTTCTGTATCCGCAGGAACCACAACAAGATTGCCTCCGAAATTACATACATAACTTCTGTATTCACCAAAGAAAGGCGCAAATGTTATCACCTCGTCATCAAGTCCCAGGAGACTTCTGAATATACAGTTCATTCCGCCTGCAGCACCGCAGGTCATGATTATATCTTCTGCATCATAGTTCATTCCGTTTTTTCTGTTAAGACTGTCCGCAACAGCCTTTCTAACATCATTAAAACCTGCATTCTTCATATATCCATGGACAATGTTTCCATCGGTGTTATCCAGGATATCTTCGATGGCATCACGAACTTCATGGGGCACAGGCGACGCGGGATTTCCGAGACTGAAGTCATAAACATTATCAGCTCCTACTTCTGCCGCCATCTGCAGACCTTCTTCAAAAAGCTTCCTTATAGTAGAGCTTCCGGCTACCAGACGTTCCATATTCTTTGATATAACCATGATTCAGAACCTCTCTTTCAGATATTATCATTGATTATAGCATCACAGAATGTAAAACTGAATATTGATGCTTATTAAAACTCGTCTGTTATTAGATTTTTATTTTATATCTATCATTACCGGATTAATAACTTTTCCTTTTATAATCATATATTCTTAACTCTCCGTAAACTCACCGATATTTAGAATATTTCTGCCAGGAAAATATAATTTATACAGTTAAATGGATTCTGTTTTTTTACTCAAACGCATGATCATATTGGAATACCTAACTATTTATTTATAATATCTATTATTTCTTTTGCCGATTTATGTTGCCCTCAGGGCTACAAATGATTAAAATAAGCGTTGTTACTGTATTTTATTAAGGACAATTTAGTCCGGATTGGAAATAATATGAATCGTATAAATGACAGGCGTAATGTTTCCATGATGATGGATCTTTATGAGCTCACCATGGCCAATGGTTATTTTTTGGAAGAAAAAAATGATACAAAAGTAGCATTTGATGTTTTTTATAGGAGAAATCCCGATCAGGGTGGTTTTTCTGTTTTTGCAGGTTTGGAGCAGATTCTTCAATATCTTGAAGACATGCATTTTGAGGATGAGGATATAGCCTACCTGAGAAGCCTCAATCTATTTGATGACAGATTTCTGGACTGGTTAACGGATTTCCATTTCCATGGTAATGTTTATGCCTTCCCTGAAGGAAGCATTATTTATCCTAATGAGCCGATAATTACAGTTGTGGCTGATCTTGTTGAAGCTCAGCTTATTGAAACCGAGCTTTTGACCCAGATCAATCATCAGAGTCTGATTGCAACAAAAGCACGCCGTATAGTAAAAGCCGCAAACGGCAGAGCCGTATCTGATTTCGGTGCAAGACGTGCACACAATAATGATGCAGCAATTTACGGTGCAAGAGCTGCTGTTATCGGCGGTGTAAACAGTACAGCAACCGTCTCCGCAGGACAGTATTTTGATATCCCTGTTGGCGGCACCATGGCTCACAGCTGGGTAATGTATTTCGGTGATGAATTAACGGCCTTCAGAAAATTCGCAAAAATCTACCCTGATAACTGCATACTTCTGGTTGATACCTATGATGTTTTGGATTCCGGTATTCCTAATGCCATCACTGTATTTAAGGAAATGAAGGAACAGAACATTAAATCAAAGAGTTTTGGTATACGTATCGACAGCGGAGACCTTGCATATCTTTCAAAAGAAATCAGAAAGATGCTCAATGAAGCCGGATTCCCTGATGCAAAGATCGTTATTTCCAACAGTCTCGATGAGAATACCATGACTTCTATTCTCGCTCAGGGTGGTCAGGTAGATGCCTTTGGTGTCGGAGAACGTCTGATCACATCCCGTTCCGAACCTGTTTTCGGAGCAGTCTATAAGCTTTGCGCCGTTGAAGAAGATGGGGTGATGCAGCCTCGTATCAAAGTTTCTGAAAGTGTAGACAAGATAACCAATCCCGGACTCAAGGAGGTTTATCGTATTTACAACGAAGAAGGTCGTGCCTTCGCAGATATGATAGCCAACAAGGATGAGGTTGTTGATCTTTCCAAGCCTTACAGGTTTGTGGATCCGTTAAAACCTTGGAAGATTCGCAGATTCGAAAACTGTACCGCAAAGAAAATGCAGAAACTTGTTATGGAAAACGGAAAGAGAACTGAGCCAGAAGTTCCTGCAAAGGAAATAGCTGCTTATGTAAAGCACCAACTTTCAAACGAAATCTGGGAAGAGGAACAGAGATTCGAGAATCCTCACATCCATTTCCTGGACATGACTCCTAAGTACTATGAGATGAAGATGGAAATGCTTTCAAAGGATGACAACAATTGAAACACATAAGATGGCATCTTCATAAAGAGTATGATATATTCTATAAACAGGATGACAACAACCAAAAACACATAGGATGACATCTTCTAAAAACAAGATGCATCCACTAAAAATAGGTGTTGACACGCGTCTGTACGACGAGTATAATCCTCTTTGTTGGTCAGAAAAAACCAACAGAGTGCGCGAGTAGTAGAGTGGTACTACGTCGCCTTGCCAAGGCGAAGATCGCGGGTTCGATCCCCGTCTCGCGCTTAGAAAAGCTCGGTTTTCACCGAGCTTTTTTTGCGCCATTAATAATGATCGAACCCGCTCGCGGGTCCGTCTCGTCTGCCGACTCGGTCGGCGCTATGCACGTGCCAAAGGGCACGTAGCGCCCCCGTCTCGCGCTCGACTTTTTAAGAAGGAATCGTTGAGAAATCAACGGTTCCTTTTCTTTTTATCTAAGTTTCCTGTTCGGTCGACGCTAAAAAAGCCCGGCACATTCAACCGGGCTTTTTAACGTCTGACCCAATCAAGGATATCCTCGAGGGGTTCTATCATTTATAGCTTATTCTACATCTGCGAGAGCAAGAGCGCCTTCTTCTCCTGTTCTGATCTTAACAACATTATCAAGTCTGTAAACAAAGATCTTACCGTCACCGATATGGCCTGTGTAAAGAGTCTTCTTTGCCACCTCTATAACATCCTTAACAGGAATCTTGCTGACTACGATCTCAAGCTTGATCTTAGGAAGAAGTGTGGCATCCATTTCTACGCCTCGGTACATTTCACCGGATCCCTTTTGAACACCGCAGCCCATAACCTGTGTTACAGTCATACCGGTTACACCGAGGTCATTCATGGCCTTTCTGAGTTTATCGTAACGTGATAACTTAGCAATGATAGTAACTTTATAAATACCGCTTTCCGTATGAGAAGGGGCAGATACAACCTGAACAGCTGCTCTCTTCTGGAACTCTGAAGCTTCTTCGTATTCACTTACACCGAGATCTGTATTCTCATTTACAGACATGCTTAAGGTGTTGGATATATCCATGATGGAGAAGCCTGAATATGCAGAAGCAAGACCATGCTCTGTGGAGTCAAGTCCGCGAAGCTCCTCTTCCTCAGTTACTCTGAGACCAATAAGGGCTTTAATAGCAAGGAAGGTTCCGGTGATAGTTACTGTTGTCCATAATGCTGTCGAAAGCATTCCGACCAACTGGATTCCAAGTAACTTAAATCCGCCGCCATAGAAAAGACCTGTCATTACATTTCCGGCTGAATCTGCAATGCTGTAGCCGGGAGCGCTGCTTGTTGCAAACAAACCAACAGCTATGGTACCCCACATACCATTTAAGCAATGAACCGCTACGGCACCTACAGGATCGTCAACGTGAAGTCTGTAATCCAGGAACCATACACCGAAACATACCAGAAGTCCTGCAACCGAACCGATGATTATAGCACCAAATGCATCTGTGACATCACAAGGTGCGGTGATGGCAACAAGACCTGCGAGGGAAGCATTGAGACACATGGAGATATCCGGTTTTCCATACTTAACCCATGTAAATATCATACATGCAACTGTAGCAAATGCAGGTGCAATGGTTGTTGTGGTAAATACTGATCCGAGCTGCTCTATGGATGTACATGCAGCTCCGTTGAAACCATACCATCCAAACCAGAGAATGAAAACGCCAAGTGCGGCTGCTACGAGATTGTGTCCTGGGAAAGCATTAACCTTGACGATCTTTCCGTCATCGTCCTTTGTGAACTTTCCGATTCTGGCTCCGAGTATAGCAGCACCGATTAGAGCCGAGATACCGCCAACCATGTGAATACAGTTTGAACCTGCAAAATCGTGGAAACCGAGCTGTGAGAGCCAGCCGCCGCCCCAGGTCCAGTGAGCTTCTATAGGATAGATCACAGCAGATATAACTGCGGAGTATACACAATAAGACAGGAACTTGGTTCTTTCTGCCATAGATCCGGAAACGATGGTTGCGGTGGTAGCACAGAACACAAGATTGAATACGAAATTTGACCAGTCAAAATTTGCATAATCTGTGATAATGTCGAATCCCGGTTTTCCGATGATACCTATAAAATCCTCTCCAAGGAAAAAGCTGAAACCTATAAGGATGAACACGACAGTACCGATACAGAAATCCATCAAATTTTTCATGATGATATTTCCTGTATTCTTGGCTCTGGTAAATCCTGCCTCACACATTGCAAATCCGGCCTGCATCCAAAACACAAGGGCCGCGCCTATCAAAAACCATACTCCAAATACACTGGAATCTATAGCCTGTAAAATATCCTGACTCATAACATTCTCCTCTCCCCTTCATGCACAAAGAGCAGTCTTTTTATTATGGCGAATTCGCCTTAATCAGAAATCTCCCCTTCACGCACAAGGGGCAGCACACTATCTTTTAGTATGCTGCCCCTTTGCACATATGTCTTAAGTTACAAGTTGATACATCCGCGGTTTGTATCTTTATAAAAGAAAAGGCATCTCGGAGATTTCTCCAAGACGCCTTTGCCTTTATGTATGTGAATTTTAGACCATTGTCAGATACATGTCAAGCTGATCGGATGTTTTTCTGATGTAATTATTTCTCATCACATACATAACCCTGACTTATAGCCAAAACACAACAATGACACATTTCGTTATGCATAGATAAGACAAATCAACCTTTTACACCTTAGATCTCAATGTTTCTTCAAATTAATGATCATACAACGTTAACTGTTTTAAATGAAAAATCACATCCTGAGCATCAGTTCCCTGAAGACAACATTACCGTCAGATATATAAACTCTGTGAACACGTTTACTTACGGCACATACGATTTCGTAGGGAATGGTGCCTGCCATTTCTGCCATCTTCTCTATAGGATTGTTTGCTCCAAAAATTTCAATTTCACTTCCGACTCCAACATCCGGCTTGTCTGTCAGGTCGATCATGCACATATCCATGCAGATACGTCCGCGAACTTCAGCCGGTCCATCAGCAGTCATGACACTGTATTTATTGGAAAGTGAACGGAAGAATCCATCAGCATAGCCATAAGGAACAACGCCGATACGGGTTCTGTCCTTTGTTGTTGTGAACAGTCCGCCATAGCTGATTTTTGTGCCCGCCGGATATATTTTTATAGTGCTGACTGTGGTTTTCATGGTCATAATAGGCTTTAATCCAAGTCTCTTCGCATAATCTCCATAGCCATAAAGCAAAAGACCCGGACGCACCATATCAAGATATGTTTCCGGATAATCCACAGTTGCACCTGTATTTGCGCAGTGGCGAATTTTGAACTTCATTCCGGTCTTCTTTTCCACTGCATCAATGATGTCAGTAAAAAGTTTAAACTGATGCTTAGTGTACTCTACGTACTCTTCGCCGGCCTCATCTGATACTGCAAAATGTGTGAATATGCCTTCAGGCTCAAGACCCGGAAGTTCACAGGCATCAACTATACCGTCAACGCCATGCTGAAAATAATCTCCTTCACATATATATCCAAGTCGAGACATTCCCGTATCCACCTTGATATGTATCTTCAGGGTCTTGCCTAGTCTTAATGCCTCCTCGTTGTATTCTATTGCTTTTGCTTCACAGGTTACTGCCTGGGTAATGTTGTAGGAAATCAGTCTGTCTACCTGCTCCTTTGGGGTATGTCCGAGGATGAGGATAGGCATGGTGACATCATTAACTCTCAGCTCCATGGCTTCGTCAATGCTGCTGACCGCAAGATAATCCGCTCCGAGGCTCTGGAGCTTTGATGCTACCTGAACTGATCCGTGGCCATAAGCATCCGCCTTTACGACACCGAGAAACTTAACGTTCTCTCCTATGTATTCTCTTATTTTTTTGTAATTATATGCAAGATTGTCGAGATTGATCTCGGCCCATGTTCTTTTCAATGTGGATGTCATTATTTCTGAAACTCCTCTCTAAAAGTTTCCTTTTTATTCACTATATCAGAACCGTCATCTTATAACTATGTTCGGAATCCGGAACCTACGATTCTTCAAAAAACAGACCGGGCTGTAATTCCCGATCTGTTTCTAAACATTATCAATTATAAAAGTTTCTCGGAAAAAGTCCAATAATTTGTTTTTACTTCATAAAAACTATTAACATCTTCACAACGGTTCATCCGAAAAACATATCCTGTTTACCTTGATATCTATCAAAAACAGAATCAGCTGACTTGCTTTGCATTCCTACAATGTTCAATGAGGAAATTCCGGACAAAATCAAAATCAGCTTCATCAACGTAGATCTGGTTATGGTCTAATGTCTCGTTAACATAAATCACATTATGTCTTCTGTCGGACTTAACCTTCTTTACGTGATCATAAACAGAGGTCGAAGCAGTCTTTGTTGCGGCAAGCATACCGGTTCCGGCTCTTCCTAAACTTCCTGCTGCAAGGCCTGCAGCGGCTGTGAGCCATCCCATCGCCTTAGCCTTATCAAACTGATTCTTCATCTGCCTGTGTTCTATTTCATTTTCATTCATGGTAAAAAGCACCATGTATCTAAAGCCATAGGACTTCGCAACTATTAAGTAAGCCACCACGCTGAGGAATGCCATGAAAAGCATGACGAGAACCAGGCCCCCGATAAATTCTGCAAGATCATCAAGATCAGGAAGATCGAAAAAGTCTCCATCCATAATCCGGAAAAACATTACCAGAATCATTACAATCGCACAGGACATTAAAAGCACTTTCCAAACGGTTATAAGAATCGTGGGATTTTTGATCATGTCGAACTCATATACCCAGCGGTAAGCGCCGTCGGGACAGAGATAAATGTTTTCGGTAACCTTTTGTCCTTTGATGTCTTCTTTGCTTTCAATTCCCTGATACCCCTGGTTCATTTTTTGAAATCCCTGGGCAGATTGAATTTCCCCGGTTCCGACCGGTGCTGTTGTTTCAACCGATGATATTTTTCCGGCCGGTGCTGCCGCAGATTTAACCTGTGCACCGCAAAGCGGACAAAACCTGGTATCGTTACTAATTTCATTCCCACAATTTTCGCAGAACATATATCATCCCCCTCTCATCATCTATTAATGTTACTATTTGAAACCATGATATCCTTAATACAAATGCAGATTATATTGACTCTATACAACCCACCGATGTAGATAAAAGACTATTCAGCTTCTTGCAAAAGATATTTTTTACATTATTCATTATAAGAAACATTTTACCAAATTTCCAAAAAGATAACCACAGCAATTATAGCCATTCATAGTTTAAGGCTGTAACTTTTCGTGATATGATACTAGGAATCCGGTTTTTTTCGGGTTCCCGAAAAATCGGTCTGCAAATATTATCTGACCAGAATACGGAGACATTTCTCACTGATGCCCATAGGCAAGTCTATGAGTTTCCCGCCCCGAAAACGAAAGGAATTTTTATGACAGAACAATTTAAAGGTAACCTGATGCTTCTCATTGCTTCGCTTATATGGGGATCTGCTTTTGTGGCTCAGAGTGCAGGAATGGAATTTGTGGGACCTTTTACCTACAATATGTCAAGAAGCTTTATTGGTCTTTTGGTACTGATCCCGGTTACAATATTCTTCCGAAAAAGAAGGACCAAATATCACCCTTTATCAGAAGAAAAGCGAAGGCTGCTAAATAAGAATTCTCTGATCGGTGGTATATTCTGCGGCTTAGTATTGTCAATTGCAAGTAATCTCCAGCAAGTCGGACTAAGCAGCACCACAGCAGGAAAGGCAGGCTTTATAACTGCACTTTACATAGTTATAGTTCCGGTTATAGGACTTCTTCTCGGAAAAAAAGTTACAAAACTCATTTGGTTCTGTGTTTTCACTGCAATCACCGGATTTTACCTTTTATGTATAAAGGAAGGTTTTGCCATAGGAAAAGGAGATATCCTCTGCCTGCTTGGTGCTTTCACTTTTTCAGCCCATATTTTGGTTATTGACCATTTTTCAACAGGATACACAGATGGTGTAATGATATCCTGCGTGCAGTTTGCCGTTGTTGGGTTAATGTCTATGCTCCTGACAATACTTTTCGAAACGCCTTCTTTTGCTGCTATTTGGGAAGCCAAACTTCAGATACTTTACTCCGGTATTCTTTCCAGCGGTGTTGCTTATACGCTCCAGATTCTGGGACAGCGAACAACAAATCCCGCCATTGCTCCTCTAATCATGAGCATGGAATCTGTATTTGCGGTTTTCTTCGGATGGCTCATTCTCCATGAGACCATGACTCTCAGGGAAATGCTGGGATGCATTATTGTTTTTATAGCTGTAGTACTTGCACAGTTGCCGACTAGCAAAATGACTGAACATGAGGAATAGAACTACATTAAAAGTCCCCATCGGATTAATTCCGATGAGGACTTTTATGCACCTTGGTGTTCCATGATTCCATATGATAAACTTACAATTGCAACTCTTTTAATCAGTCCCAAGGTCATCATTCCATCTGCCCTAATTCATAGAAAAATTTTGTGTTGACGATTATCATAATCTTGAAGTTATTATTTTACCGGAACACAATGCTTATCGTTGATATCACATACCTTTTGAACCCTTCTGCGATATTTTTCTTCCATGAGAGGTTCTGTAGTGAGCCATTTCTTAACTACTTCCATCGCCATAAGACCGCCAATGATCTTCGCCCCAAGACAGAGAATATTCGAATCCGTATGCTCTCTTGCAAGAGTTGCGCAGAGCGGATCTTGACATACTGCCGCATAACAGCCGTTTATCTTATTTGCTATAAGTGCACTTCCATAACCTACTCCGTCGCAGAATATTCCCCGGTCACAATCTCCTTTTGCAACTGCCAGTGCTGCCGGATAAACAAAGTCCGATAAGTCACATGACTCCTTATCATATGTTCCAAAGTCCTTTACTTCATGACCCTGCGATATGAGATAAGCTTTTATCTCCTCTTTCATCTCTGTTCCTGCGTGGTCGTTTGCCATTGCTATAGTCATAGTAATCCTCCTTAAGAAATCATCTATACATGCGTTATTTTCCTTTTTTTCCTTTTTTACCCTTTTTAAAATCATATTCTTTTAAGATATTCCATTACAAGTTTCAAGCCGTCCAAGGGCACACAAAATGTACCGTTCCTGTGAACGCAGCCCTCATAAACCTCATCTATATCAAACCACTTTACGTTTTCGACCTCGCTTTCCTGTAGAACAAGCTTTGTCTCATCCACAGGTTCATCATAAATATAGACAAAAGCCACCTCGTTATCACGGAACATCTTCCCGTGGAATTCTTTCTCGTATTTTATCCGGAATTTGCCGATTAATTTGAACTCGCAATCCTGCTGTACTTCTATGCCTAGTTCTTCTTTTAATTCTCTGGCTGCAGTCTCTAAAGGTGTATCTCCCGCCGGAATATGACCGGCAGATGAAGTATCGTACATAGATGGAAATGAATCCTTATCAGCACTTCTCTTCTGTAATAACACCTGATATGAATCACCATTTTTTCTTACGATCCAGGAATGTGCGGTCCTGTGTAGTATTCCTTCATCATGCGCCTTGGATCTTGACACAGTCTTTCCTGTAGGAAAACCTCGTTCATCTGTGATGTCAAATTGTTCTTCATTTGTTGTACTGCTACCGTCTATTCCTGTTAGCTTTCTATCGTTTAAATCGGTTTTCTCCGGAATAGGATACATCAAAGCAACATTAATGATATGTCCGATGTTCTGATCTCCCGCAAAACGGGTTCTGTCCGTAAAATCATGATAGAGACTAAGCCATTCAAGGGGATTTGTTTCTTCTTGAAGTTCAATGTCCTTTTCAAGAACTCCCACATATATTTCCAGGATAAACTGCTGGTTATAATATGTGAAATCCATCAGTCGGTACAGATCTATATCCTTTGGACTGATCCCGGTCTCTTCCTGAAGCTCACGGTATGCAGCTTTCTCAGAAGACTCTCCGGCTTCAACCTTTCCGCCAACGAAGTTGTAAAGGCCCCTATATGGATCCTTTTTGCGTTTACAGAAAAGAATAGAATCCTTAGTCTTATTGAATACAACTATGCAATTGAAATGTTTAAATTCCATATAAATGTATAACCCTCAAATAATGGAGAAGTACAAAAAATAGAATTGTGCTGGCTATAGCACCGACAATATATGTTATCGTCAGTGATGCAAATGGATTCATTTTATCCGGCACAGACTTTGCACAGATCTGATAAACCACATTTGAAAGGATTACCAGAGAAATTGGCCATAAACAGCTGAACATATTAACTTATCTCCTTTTTACGCATTACAGATATTCCTCCGGACAAATTTAATCTATGGCTCCTATCATACCATTAATGTCAGCATATTTATATGCCCACGTAGTATCTACTTAAGTCTGTTTATTTTTGATAGATGAGATAAGAGGCTGTTCATAAATAATCTGAACAGCCCCATGCGTTTGCCCTAAAGGGATTATGGATATAAAAAACTCTACCGGATCAATTCCGATAGAGCCTTTTAAGTACATAGAATTTATTTATAAGGAGAGGTTTATCATTATATTCTTTTTATCAGATTCCGAATTCCTGTGCCCAGTATGTTCTTCCGTTCTGAGTTGTTGTTGAGATTGCGCAAGTTGTGAAGTCAGGCTTTAAGATGTTTGCTTTGTGTGTAGGTGATGCCATCCATGCGTTTACTACTTCGTCTGCTGTGTTGTAGCCTTCTGCAAGATTCTCGCCGTACTGAAGATCTGCATTTACTGTGTACCAGTCTGTTCCGTCCGGTCTTGTGTGTGAGAACTT
>NZ_JNJM01000037.1:0-14495 GCF_000701645.1 Oribacterium sp. FC2011 | reverse complement strand
TGATAAGTTCTTTATCCCAACTTCCGTATCAGAGGTATAGGCGACTGTCTGAGTTCCTATATCTGCACCTATAATTCCTTTACCATACTTATGTCGCTGATTGCCAAACTTATCATATTTAGGCTTCGCTTTGCCCTCAATGGTCAGATGTAGGTATACCCTGTATTTTCCTCGGATAAATTTAGGAACGAGAGTAGCATAGCAGGGTCTGTATGTGTCTATGCAACGTGCGCCTTCTATAAATGTATCCACCGCTTTTGTATCAATAATCTCAGGATTGGCAAGATATGACAGCTGTATATAAAACCGTGATAGACTTTATATGTCCTGCAGAAATATGGTGCTGATTGCCTTTTTTATTATTTTGAAAGTCTTGCTCCCATTTGAAAAGCCATATCGAGATCTGCTGGAAACTGCTTCTCTCGCATTTCTTTCTTATGTTCTTCACTAAAGCCTGCCATATTAAACTTGCTATAGTCTGCTACCTGCAAAGTATCACAGCAAGGATATATTTCGACAGTTCCATTAAGCGCTTTAAATGCTTCCATTTGTCTCTCCATCTGAGCCTTATATGCGCTTTCATAAAAGGCTTTTGGAGCATTCATAGTAAGCACTACTCCTACATTCACCTTTCCCTTAAAATAGTTAGAATAATCATCGTATGACAAAGCACAAAAATGTAGCCTTTCAATCAATGCATGAACCTGGCTGGTGATATCTCCAAGATAAATCGGAGAACCTATAAACATTGCATCTGCTGAAAATATCTTATCTATAACAGGAGACAAATCATCCTTCCAGAAGCAGTGGCATCTTTCTATATCCTTGCGTTTGCAGGCCATACAGCTTCTACATCCGGTATAGTTCAAGCTGTATAAATCAATGTATTCCGTCTCTGCACCAACTGACTCAGCACCCTTCTGCACTGACTTAAGCATTTCTGCTGTATTCCAGTTTTTTCTTGGGCTTCCATTTAAAATGATAGTTTTCATAGTTCCTCCTAACATGATCAAATCACTTTATATCCAGCCGCTTCAAGTACCGATAATGCTCTGTCAAAATTATCAGCTTTAGTCAGGATATAATCTGTATTATAGGTCGATACTGCGAATATCCCTATCTTATTATCAGCCAATATGCCTGAAATCTTTGAAAGAATTCCAATAAGAGAGAAATCCAGAACTCCCTGTATCCGAAATGCTCTCCATCCATCGTCCCTTTCCAAAGTATTGGCAGGAGCATCCTCTGTCTTACATACTAAAGATATCTCCTCATCCGTTTTCCCAACAAAATAAAAACTCTTTGTGACATCTATATCTGAATCTTGTTTCAATTTACATACTGTAAAATCATAGTGTATCTTCTTTAATTCCATATAATCATTCTCCACTCTAAAAGGAAGATGTTCGTATTATCCAAAGCTCTGTGGTACTGAGCTCATTAAAATGCTTAACTATCAAATCCATCCAGTATCTTCATTAACTCCTTATTTCTTTCAAGCATATTATAAATGCCATGCCTTGTATTTATTCTTTATGTACTTGGATACATCATCTCTTATGAATGCCATCAAAACACCTCCTGCTATAATCTCACACATTATTAGTCCGGATGCTGACCATCATGAGCCTTCCATGCGCAATCTGTTATTTGCATATCTGTAAATACGGCCTTAAAGCTGGAATCTTCCGGACTGCACGCATAGATTCCAAAGGAAATCGTTCCGGCTCCTTCCCACATATGGCAGACTCTCATTTGAGAAAAATCTTTTCCATCGTAGGAACACTCAATACAGTAATCATCTTCTCTCCTGCTAAATCTATACCACATCTGCTTTACATCAGCTGGAATAGCCGTAGTTGCCCAATCAGAATATCCGTGGTTTGTAACAACAGAGCCAAGATGCTGAAACTTATCATTTTCATACTCAACAGAAGCCTTAAGCCAGTTCTCTGAATCAAGATACATGACAATTCCACACTGATCAAAACGATGATGGCTGTCGGTAAAGTCTGTCTTTACTATAAAGGAGAAGAATTTATCATCTGTTTCCATCTGCAAAACAGGAGCATTGTCATTCCTAAAATGATAGTAGGTTCTCTGCCACAAATCTGTGTACGGCATCGTTGTTACCTCAATGCACTTTTCTGTGATTTTATAATCCTCAGGCTCCCTGAGCCATATCATTTTTTCAATCATCTCTCTGCCCCTCATTATTCTGCCTTAAATATGCTTAATCCCTTTAAATTCTCATTACTAAACCAACTTATCCAGCTCAGCCTTGCACTTACCCAAGTACTTAAGACACTCTTTTGAGTTCTTTATCGTATCCTTATCCAGCGAGCATTTTTCATCTTCAAGCTCTTTTATATTGGCTTCAACTTTCTTAATTGTAGGCTGACGCTTAAAATACCTTTATTCTTTTGCAAAAGAAAATGGGCTTTGCAACCGGTGCTGTGTTCCGTTCGCTTGACCCATTGTAAATATAACACGTCCAAAATCCATTGAAAAGATGCACCAATGGGGAACTTTTGGGGCACCGAAATCATAGGTGCCAGTCACTGTGAACATGGGCTTTATCAGTATGTGTGGCTACTATGAAAGCATGATTTCCTCCGTTTCATCAAAACGGAGCGGCATCACTGCCGCCCAATGTATGTGTTTTGTCATGTGACATTAAGGTTACTGTTTTTACAAAAAGTTAATTTCTTTTTTTAATGAATACATTGAATTTTTAATTGTTTTCGCTTAAACTCATTGGTACGTAGAGCGGCCTGCTAGATGGTCATTCATCAAAGTGGCAGTTGTAAGAGTCGGAGCGGCCTACCGGATAGCCCAGCTATCGAAGTGGCAGTTGTTAAAAGTCGGAGCGGCCTACCGGATAGCCCAGCTATCAAAGTGGCAGTTGAAAAGGACTGTTCTTCGGAGCAGTCCTTTAAGTTTGGAGGACTTAATGAAACAAGAGCAGCTATCTTTTTATACTGTGGATATGAAACTAATCCGTAATATGCATAATCAGGGCGATGACAGAGTATTCTCTGTTTCACCACAAGCAGGTAAAGATAATCGTCCATTCGTAGGTTTGATAGTCATGCTTAATGAGCGTCAATACTGTGTTCCTTTAAGTTCCCCAAAATCAAAACACGAATCTATGAAAAATGGTCTCGATTTTCATCGTATTCTTGATTCAGAAGGAAAGCTTATTGGTGTTTTGGATTTCAACAATATGATTCCTGTCCGTCCCGATGTTGTAAAAAAGATTCATCCTCAAATACGTAAAAACGACAATTCTGCAGTTCAGCATTATAAAGAGCTCATAAGTGACCAGTTGACATTCTGCCGTCAGAATCATGAAGTTATAGTTAACAAAGCAAATAAGCTTTATCGAATGGTTCATCAGAAGAAAACCAGTGGTTTTGTGAAACGCCGATGCCTAAACTGGACAAAGCTTGAAGAAATACTTGATCGTTACAAGTCAGATTAACATTCCTGTTTAGCGGTCCAATCGATATAGCCTTCAAAACAACATCCTGACAGACCCTAGCTGTGGCAAGTTCTCTTGTCGGCCATCTTCCATGTACATATCTATCATTTCATTTATATCCAATTTACATTACCTCCTCATCCAGGGCTTTGGAAATCATTTTGCTTTTAGGGAATTTTTCGGCATACTCCTGGATCCGCCATATTTCAAGGTCCCCAATTATTCCCCTATAATTTAACAGAATATCTTTATAGATGTCATAAGGCATAGAATTCTTATTCCGAAGAAGTTCGATGAGCATGCGTTCTTTATCATATACTCTTATAACAGCTCCATTCTTTTCTATTTCCTGTACTCCAAGTGGTAAAAGATCCTGACGCACATATAGCTGCTCCACTCTCTTATCTGTAATCCGAGCCGCTTTGGAAGATGTCGCGAGAGAATATTTCTCTGGTATCACATCTGTAAGACCGTGAATATAGAAAGCATATTCTCCTGCAAGTATGGCTTTTGGATATTTTTTTAATAGAACTTCCAGCTCATTATTGTACTTTCGACTTGAATATATCCCATTTTCAATTTTAAAAACTACACCTGAATCTATGGCCTTCTTGAGTTTATAATCTGAGCCGTATTCTTTTATTGCTTCTTCATATGACAGAATCATTTTAAGTAATCCTCGGAAAAAAATGTTTTTATTCCTACTTTTACTTAAATATACTCTGTACATAGAATTAATTCGAGTAAATATCGGTAATATCATATTTTATACCGACATTTACTCTATACTGTTATCGCCTACATCCGCCCTGTAGCATTAGCTAAAGTGCCTTCGACCATTGTTATCATTTTTCCGACCAGTATTGCATTTTCTTTTACCTGTGGAATCAAAGGTTGTTCCAGTTTGTAACGCAGATACAAAATCTGTGCAATCCCCATCAACAATTCATCGCCACTTCTTCCCGGCATTTTAGGAAGGACAGTCCTTATGCGCTCAGATATTTCCATGACTATTCCCTGCCAAACAGAAAACCATTGCTCACTTTCTTCAAGTTCAAATTCGCCCAACCATTCACGTGGTGTATGTGCCTCATAATATTCTCCGTAATCTGTAGGCTGTAAGATATAAAAGATTTTCCTCTTGCCCTCTATATCTCCTGTTGCCCCACGGCCTAAAGGATATAATGCACAAACTGTCGGCTTATGGTTATGTATCCTGCAACGATTGTCTTCCATCAGGAACGGACATTTCCCATTATCCCTGCGCATATTCAGGGAAACTAGCGGAACTTTACTTGTCCCTCCGACATAAAGGTTTCCATATTCATAAAGCACTTCATGAAGATGCTTGCCTAAAGCTTTTGCCATGCGACATAGATCAAATGGTGATAGCAGTATATCAACTCGATTTTTGCAGCATTCACCACACTGCCTGCATTTGAAATAAAAAGTTTCATCTTTTCCTATGGGGTTTTTCATCAGTTCCTGTATCAATTCTTCTGTCATTTTCTCCTATATCTGCTCTAATACCTTAAATCTTTCTTGAGATAAATCAATTCTTGCCATTCTGGTTACAACATCCCAATCATATCCATCTTCTAGTGCATTATTAAAGCAATCTACAAACCATCTTACATAATGCTCTAAGACATTTTTAAAGAATTCAGCATTAGCCATCCCCTCATCTACTGGGTATTCTTGATGTTTCTTCATGTATTCTTCATAGTTTTTCTGAGCATTTTTGTGACTATATCCATCAATAGAGTCTTTATCAATAAGCATCAATGCAAAATACCAAAACCGCCTGTAAGTGCTTAAGTAAAATAAGTAAGCATTGCTTCCCACTGAGCCATCCTTATGATAAGCAAGGTCCTTGGCCGCATTGCACTGCATCGTAAAATCGTCCATATAAGCGCATGTGTTTACAAGCTTAATGATTTCTTCTTTTTCAATTCTTGACCATTTGCTCAGATCATCCTTTGAAACAAAGGAAAACCTAGTATTTGAGTCATTTTCTTCATGAATTAAATCTACAATCATTAATTGTTTTCCGATTAGCCTTTGTTTCTCAATTTCCTTTTTTTTCATTATTATCCTGCTTTCTAGAAGCTTCCTGCTCCAAAATTCTAACCTTCAACTCATCAGACACTCGCCTCATCTTTTCATAATCAGGTTTTTCAAATCATAGGTGCCAGTCACTGTGAACAGTAGCAGGAGCCCCATCGACATATTATGCACTCTCTTTATATTGTATATTGATTACTCACAGTCGATATTCGCCCATTCACGAAGATACTTAAACGGGAATGGAAGTACCGTGTAAGATCCGATTCTCACAAAATCAACAGCCATCAATGGTAGTAACTCCTCGAACTCAACGTCCTCCTCTGCCTGTACCTGACGGACGATGCTGGCATTGTGAATGGATAACTGTAGGCTTTCCTTTGTCGGGCCTACATAGTAGTTCAGTGACGTGATGCCTTCTCCATCCGTATCCTCATCTATAAAGTATTTGATGTCGGTTACATTCTCGAGCAAATACTCATCAGAGAAATCAGAATCCTTGATTTCCGGAGATACCCAGATGCCATACTCATTGTGGAGGAATCGATTGAATCGTTTTCCAGCCTTAGTCCGCATGTTCATCAGCTTCTTCAGCTCGCCCTTTGTAAAGGTGGGCTGCTGTTCACCTAATACTGCTGCCAGTGAATCCGCATACATGTCATCGGCAGGATTGAATTCCTTATATGCGCCTAATGCTCCAATAACAACGTCTCTGATAATGGCATCTCGGACATTCGTGGCCTTCAGTCCTTTCCAGATTGCAGAGGTATTCGGCATGGTCTTCTCTTTCGTACGGATAATAACATGGATATTTTCTATATCCGAGAACACAAGCCCCTCCACATCTTTTTGTCCACGGCGCTGTTTATCCTCATACGTATCAAAAGTATATCTGATTTTTTCCTCAAATCCATCCGCAGCACTTTCTGTGTCATCAAAGGACCGGAAATTCATCCTGCCGTCAGGAGAAATATTGACTGTTGAATATAAAAATCGATTCCTGGTTGTCTTCCCTGCTGCATTTGTGATTTCTTCGAAGCCACCTTCCGGCGCTTTGAGTCGCTGTCGCTGCACAAATGTCCAATCCTTATTGGCACAGAGTTTTTCCCAGTTATAGATGCTGATCTGTCCTGCACGAACATCACCCTTTAAGATCAATTCAACCAGTATCTTGTGAATGACCGGAGATTCTTTTTCACCAGGTGCCCCAAGCAAATCAGTATGCTCCTCCTGTGTCATATGCTGCACGATATAGCCGTGCAGATCATCACTGTGGGGATCCGGCAGTTGCTGTTCCTCGTAGTATTCCTGCTTATGGATCACCCTGATGTTATACATGGACTCCTGCAGTTCCCCCAGCTGGGGCGTAATGCCGTAAAAGCGCTGCAGTTCTCCCACCAGCCGACTCACTATTCTTTCAGAAACCTCTGTCCTGCACACATCGACGATATTCACTCCAAGCTTATCCAGGATTACGGCATAATCTACTCCGGAAAGATTGTCTTTCTCCTTCTTAGACTCCTTATAACACTGGTCTCCTTCACGCTCTTCTGCTGACAATGTGACATACTGGCCAAGATACTTCTTAACATCCTGCAAGAACTGTTCCATTACACCAAGCTTACACTTACGAAAATCTTCAAAAGATCCAAAGTCCAGATACTTGACTGTATTATGACTGCTGCCAAAGGAGGCCTCCGTAAATAAATCTTCCTGACGAACATTATCTTCCTTCAGCTTTCTACGGAAAATTCCTGTATTGGGATCAATAAGATAAAATCGCCCTGATTTGGAATACTTATTCTTACGAAATGTCTTTACGTCAAGGTTCAGGTACATGCCAGGATCAAAGGAAATCTCCAGGAAGTACATACTATACGGTTGTTTTGTTTTTCTGTCCCGGCTTCTCCAACTTGGATCTCCATAGAAAAACTTTCCGGTCAGATTGTTATAAGAGAATCCTTCCATTCTTGGTACACGAATAGAATTCACCAGCAACTGAAGCAACAGGCGATTCTGATAGTAGAATGATTGCTTTCTGATGTCCTCATTCAGGATATCCAGTTTTTTCACTGTAGCATCCGTATAATCTGTTTCGATGGCCTCTCTAAACTGTTTTTCCGATATATCATTCTTATCAAACAGCAACAATGCTTTCCTACCAAAAGAATACTGCACAGCTCTTGCCAGAAACCTCTGTGTAGCAAGATCCAGAATATTGGTCTTATCCAAGTACCCAGGTTTTTCAACCAGAAAAATATCATAATCTCGATCAATCAAAGCAAAGTCATATTCCACATGGAATTTGTTCGTCAAAATCATCTGAAGTCCTCCTCTCGAATCATGCCTAGACACTTGCTAACAGGATGTCCCTGTTGATCAATCAGACATGGAATTTCAATAATACGTGCATCGATCGGTGTAGTCGGAACGTAGCCTGTAGGGTCACCGATAATATTAATGATGTAGACTCGTTTACCACCGATGGCATCCAGTTTACGTAGAATTTCCTTTTTTACCGTGTCACGATCTGCGAGATAGCTGAATTTCCAGTTCTTGAAATCCACATAGACATCCGGTGTCATCACATAGTCAAAGAACTCAAATTTATCCGGATCCGTAATCTCTGAAAGGTCAATGCCAAGCTCTCGTCTCAGAATATACTTTCCTGCCACTTCTCCCAGTGCACCTTTATAGATGTTATGGAACACAACCGGACTCATCATAAAGTCATTTTTTTGAAACTCAGTCGCATACCCTGAATGAATGAAAAATTCTTTCATTCCAGGATACTGCATAATGACTGGCAGGCCAGATTCAGCCTCAGACATTTCATAGACAAGTACCTCTCCGCTGTCAGCTTTCTGTTTTGCTCTTCCACTGTTACGAAAAGCAATCGCATCACTTCCGAAGTCGATTGTGACGTCACTGAAATCGGAATATTGAGAGTAAAAATATCTGTTTTGCGGCTGCCCGCTTGTGACATAAAGCTTACGGATCAGTTCTTCCGACTCACGTAATTCTGAATCTGCCGTAGGATTTGCAAGGGTCGTCTGCCGCAGATTCATCCATAAAGCCATGCTGTCCTCTGTCCAGTTTCGAGACAGGGTCTGCCTGATATTCCACATGCCAAATGATGAAACTTTTTCTGCTCGCTTCAGGACCTTGACTTCCTCATTGGAATACTCCGTGCCAAGGGCCTCTCTCAGTTTTACGATGGCCTCCATTTCCGGTGGAAGAATATGTTTTTTCAATTCTCCTGCCGATAATTTCTCCAGCAGCTGCTCTTCAATATAAATGTATAGGTCCGGTGCTTTCAGATATGTTCTGCACATTCTGCCAACCGCCTGCATTACCTGGCGAGTAGCCTGCAGTCGGACACTCTCTGTCTGATACAGAACATTTCTTTCCATATGACCACGCCCAGTGTGCGCACGAAAAGCAAGCTTGATCATATTATCCGCTTCTGCATAACTTAGCTCTGCATTCTGCTTCAATTCCTCGATTTGAAACAGCATTCCTAAAAGCTCTTTCTCTGTCAGCTTCTTCTCTGAATAGGTATTCGCTGTCAGGTTTGTAACATCTCCCAAATAGATGGCATCGATATCTTTATAAAAGTGTCGTTTATCTCCGTTTTCCAGATACGGCACAAGTTCTATCAGTTTATCCTTATCCGGTGCCTTGTACTGCAAGTTCTGGCCAGCTCCCAAGGTCTGGTATGATGACATGATAAATACTTTGTCCCCAGCCCCGAGCCTATCGAGCAAAGCAGCTTTATCTTCAGCAAAGTTACTGCTGCGAAGAATGCACAAAGACTTTTCTGTACTCAATACATCGCATTCCGCACTGTTACTTGCCTGAATATCCTGGGTCACAAGGCTAAAGAGCTTCTTCAGAAGTTCTTCGTCCAGTTCAGGATTATTTCTCTTGGGTAGAGCCATTCCCAGATACAGCATAGACTGTATTTTCACCGAGCAAAACTGATGCATAGCACGGACGATATTACAGTATCTCAGTGCATAATAGTCCTTCTCAACTGTATTCTGAATCAGTCTTGCACAGATCATGGCTAATTCTTCATTATGGAAAATCTCACTGCACACGGATAATGCATCAAAATTTACTACCTCATTTTTCACCATCTCCGCATGGATTCTAACCAGCCCGTCATCGTAAGCCTTCCAACCTTTTTTGAGTTGTGCAGCTATCTTGGTTTTCGTATCTTTCGATGTCAGATGGAACTGATCTCCCAGCTTTTCTTTCAGATATCCCAGATCATAATTGCCAACCACACTCGGTATCTCTGCGGTTGCTGATATACCGATAACGGAAGCTTTTTCCGACAAATAAGTCAAAATCTTTTCCGGTGTATCATACACGGCAACCAGACGCAGATTCGTGGAGTCATGATGCGAATCCTGATCCTCAAATTCAAAGATTTCCATTCCCTGCTGATAGAAGCTATTGTCCGGAAGAAGTTCCTTCTGCTTACGATTTACAGATGAGCTTCGCATCTCACTGAGAACCAGCAGCTGACCTGCATGACTCAATTCAAACTTGTCCAGTATCGTGCTGATTGCATTCTCCAATGTCAGTTCATCATCTTCCGGATTTCGTCTGGCATTGATTTCCTGCATGTAATGTCTGGCCCACACAAAGAGGAATGTTCGGAAGTGGATTAGAAAACGATTGATCTCACGAAGCAGCGCATAGACGACAATGTTCTCCTCTTTGTTTTTCTTTACATGTGCATAGAATTCTTCTCTTGTCTCGAAGAAAATATCGATTCGGTTCTCATCATCATTTCTTGCGGCCCGTATATACCCCTTGTTGTCATGGAAAAGAGTATGATATGTAGCATCTTTCAGAAGGAAATTTTGTTTGCGGTCGACACTCTCTTCAGCAGTTTTATAGCTGAGATATACCGCATACTTCTCCTCAATTTCCTGTGCTTCCTCCAAGATTTTTTCGAAGGTGAACTGAGCAGGAACCTCAGCATCCAGATTCTGATAAGCATCTCTCATTGCCCGAGACAGGTATTTAGGATTTAAGCCTCTGAGGATCTGACGGAATAATGATAAATACTCTTCCTGAATAGATAATGCACCTTCTGTTATTGCCTCCTCAATGGTTGCCTTCGTAGCATCAAACTCATCTATGAAGATGATTGCATCTTCGATCATGTCAGACTTTAGAAACTCATAGCTGGGCTCAACGAGACAGGAGTTTCTTTTCATAAACTTACTGATACTCATCAATAAAATCTGGTGATCATCTGTAAAAACCGCAGGATACAACTGTCCTATCCATTTCCAATTACTATCAGTTCTTATCGCCTTAAGCCGTGCCTGCTTGTTATAAAAATTATGTTTCAGCTTCTTCGTAATTTCAGCTCTGAATGCACGCTCGGCATCGTTCAGCCTGTTTTTGATGTCCTGAATATATTCCTGGTCAGTCGCCTTGCTTGCCATTGCCCGATTGTATCGCTGCACCAGGTCATATAGCTGATCATATCGATCTGTCTGAAACTCCTCCGGCACTGCGAGATTTTCCAGCTTTTCAGTCACCTCATCAAAATTGGATCGGATACGCAGGACATTTCTCCGATATGCTGCCTCATCATTATCGAACGCAGACAGTAATTCCTTTTCCGGCAGGTTCTTGTTAAGTGTTGTCAGATAAATAATTTTCCTGTGGTTATCCTGATCAGCCAGGTACTCCTTCATCGCATGAACGACATTATAGGTCTTTCCATATCCTGTTGGCAGCTCACACAGATGCAGGCCGTGCTCTCCGCAAAACATAGTAGTGATGATATATTCTTTCACGATTTCCTCCTTCTCTCACCTCAGATTATCTTCGTGATATTGTTTTTCTTACAATGTTCCATTCTCATTCTACTTCACATGCAGTCCCATTTTTCGGACTTTTAGAAAAAGTGACAAATCCCATAGATACTCAGAGCAAGTTTCGCCTTGTTAAACAGTTATCCGATTCCGGATCTCTGTTTACTGGCAACTTGTTGGGGATTCCGCTCCCCCAAGCCCTCGTGAAAAACGCTTGTTTTTTCAGCACTCTCCTTATTATCCGTCCACACCTAATTTACGAGAGTGTATTTATTCTCTGTCGCACAGGTGCTCCGGTTCCTGCCTGCGGCAGTCACAGTTTTGACCACTTCCGTGGTTCAAAAGGAGGGATTCAATGAGCAAAAAGAAAAAGGATATTCCGCCGGCAAAGGAACATTTTGTCGGTGTTCGTATGACAGATGAAATGTGGTCCGTACTGGAGAAAAATGCCGAGCTAGCCGGTATCTCCCCTTCGGAATATATCCGTCGGCTGATTCTGAACCAGAATATTGTATTGAAGCCGGAACTGGTATTTGAAAGTACAGAACTACTGGATGTCTTCCGTAACCTTGGCAAGATCGGCGTCAACCTCAACCAGATTGCCAGGCATCTGAACGAGGGAGGAACATTTACCGAGGGGATGGCTAAAGAGGTTTCAGAATGCATCACTGCACTACATGATATGCGGGATGAAGTGAAAGAAATGGCGGGTGAATATCGTGGCGATTGTTAAGCATATTTTCATCAAAAATTCCAACTATGATGCTGCCACAGATTATCTGACCATACAGCATGATGAGTTCACCAATAAGCCCATTCTGGATGACGCCGGCAATGAGATTCCACGTGACTTCTATCTGCTTGACGGTATCTACTGCGATCCATTCAGTTTCAATGCTGAGTGTCAGACAATCAATGCAAAATACGGTAAGAACCGTACTCGGTCCGAGATCAAGGCTCATCATTACATCATCAGTTTTGATTCCAGAGATCGTGATGAAAACGGACTGACTCCGGAGCATGCTCAGGAGATCGGCATGGAGTTTGCCAGCAGTAATTTTCCCGGCCATCAAACCATTGTCTGTACACACAGAGACGGCCACAACAGTGCCGGCAATATCCATGTACATATCGTAATCAACAGCGTCCGTAAGCTGGATGTTGAGATGCAGGATTTCATGGAACGTCCCGGTGATGCACTGGCCGGACACAAGCACCATGTCACAAAATCCTACATGAACTTCCTCAAACAGTCTGTCATGGATCTGTGCCAGCGTGAGGACTTCTATCAGGTCGATCTGCTCTCTCCAGCCAAGGTGAGAATCACTGACAGGGAGTACTGGGCAAAACGACGTGGACAGGCTGTTCTTAACCAAGAAAACAAAGAAAAATGAACAATATGAAAGCTATTCCTTTGCCAGATCCAAATTGCGCGAACTGCAAACTGTAGAACAAAATGTCCGTACCATTCTTGAGACCGGAAGGGAACAGGAAATCATTAAGAACCAAGAGCGCGGAAGCTGACCTTTGCGTCCCGATTTCAAGACTCAATCATTCCTTTACACTTCTCTTCGTGTTATCATAATGGAAATGAAAGAAAGGAACCGGGGCTATGGCAAAGGGAGAAAATCAGAAGCTGAAAATGCTTTATCTGGTAAAGATATTCACACAATACACGGATGATCAGCATTCACTGACCATACAGGAAATCATTAAGAAACTTGAATCCTATAAAGTATCTGCAGACAGGAAAACACTGTATCTTGATTTTGCAGAACTGGATCATTACGGTCTGGATATCATCAGCGAAAAGATCGGTCGCAACACGTATTACCATCTTGGAAAACGACAGTTTGAACTTCCTGAACTGAAGCTTCTGGTGGATTCTGTACAGGCGGCTAAGTTCATCACGGATAAGAAGTCTAAGCAGCTGATCAAGAAGCTGGAAAACTTGGTCAGCACCTATGAGGCAAAGCAGCTGCAGAGGCAGGTTGTTATTTCCGGAAGAATCAAGACACCGAATAAACTGGTCTACAACAACGTGGATACCATTTACTCTGCTATTGCGGAAAGTAAGCAGATCGCCTTCCACTATTTCCAATGGGATATCAAGGGCAATCAGGTTCTGCGCCATGATGGTGCCATGTACCAGGTCAGCCCCTGGTGCCTGATGTGGGATGACGAGTACTACTATCTCGTTGCTTACGATTCTGAAGCTTATAAGATCAAGCATTACCGTGTGGACAAAATGAAGGATCTCGATGTCGTTAAGTTTAAGCGTGAAGGTCAGGAAGCTTTTAAGAACTTCGATATGGCCAAGTATTCCAAGGCTGTGTTCGGTATGTTCGGCGGAGAAGAAACCTGCGTCACTCTGGAATGCAGCAACGACAAAGCCGGTATTATCATTGACCGTTTCGGCAAGGACGTAACTCTGATTCCTAAAGATGAAAACACCTTCAGCGTTCACGTCAATGTAATCCCGAGCAATCAGTTCCTGGGCTGGATCATGTCTCTGGGCGAAGGTGTAAAAATCACCGGTCCGGATACAGTCGTTCACAAGATGCAGTATGAAGTGAGACGTCTTACAGCGCAATACCTGAAATGAGGTGATTAACATGCATTTGCAATGCGCAATAGAAAATCTCCACAAGCGTTCTTCCGATATTGAGCACTACTACAATCTGATTGGAAAGATTCAAACTACAGATAGTAACCTTCTGACCAAAAGTGTCTGTTTCCAAATTTATATTTCAAATTTGCGTGTTTATCAAACATCATCAATGCAGATTTACCTTTCAGATACCCCATGAATGATGAAACACTATACTTGGGCGGTATTGACACCAACATGTGTACATGATCTGGCATCAGATGCCCCTCTATTATCTCTACACCTTTGTAATTACATAGGTGCTTTATTATATCGCGCAAATCTTCCTTGTATTGATTTTAAATTATTTTTCGTCTATACTTTGGTGTAAATACGATATGATATTTACACATCCATTTCGTATGGGCGAGCGAGTATTCTTTATTCGCCATTTATATCACCGTATCCTTTCTGTATAGTGGCTTGAGCACTACTATTATAGTGAGGATAC
>NZ_JNJM01000036.1:0-18117 GCF_000701645.1 Oribacterium sp. FC2011 | reverse complement strand
ATCTGTTATCGACAGAAGGCAACGTGATCCATTATGACTTCATTGAGCATTTCATCAATGAGCTTGCTGAGAAGTATCACATTTTGGAGATTGCAGTAGATAGATGGAATGCGACACAGATGATCCAGAACCTTGAAGGAGACGGATTTACAATGGTTCCATTCGGCCAGGGTTTTGCGAGTATGTCGGGTCCGACGAAAGACTTCTATCGATTATTGATGGAAGGTCAGATCATTCACGGCGGACATCCGGTATTACGCTGGATGGCGGCGAATGTTGTGGTTGATACGGATCCCGCCGGAAACATCAAGGTGACAAAGGCAAGGTCAAAGGAAAAGATAGACGGAATTGTGGCTGCAATCATGGCACTTGACCGGTGCATCCGAAATCAGGGTGAACAGCAGGAGAGCGTTTATGAGTCGAGAGGTTTGCTCATTCTGTAGGAGATATAAAGATGATAATAGTTGCGATGATCGGCTTCTTCGTAATAGCAGAAGCCATAAATCAAACACTGGAAGGAGATTATTGATATGGGTATGTTAAGCGGCCTATTCAAGAGCAGGGATAAGCCCACAGATAGAACGGCGGGAAGCAGTTACAGCTTCTTTCTGGGAGGAACAGCTTCGGGAAAGTATGTTACCGAGAGATCTGCAATGCAGATGACGGCGGTGTACTGTTGCGTGAGGATCCTGTCAGAGGCGGTAGCGAGCCTGCCATTACAATTTTACAGATATACCGATGATGGCGGTAAGGAAAAAGCGGTGGATCATCCGCTTTATTTTTTGCTCCATGATGAGCCGAATCCGGAAATGACTTCCTTCATATTCCGGGAGACCTTGATGACACACCTGCTTTTGTGGGGGAATGCGTATTCGCAGATCATCCGCAACGGCAAGGGTGAAGTCGTGGCTTTATATCCGCTGATGCCGGATCGGATGAAGGTGGATCGTGATGAGCATGGACGGCTCTACTACGAATATACAGTCTATGAATCAGACGATGTTGACGGCAGAAAAGGAACTGATAAGGTTGGTCGGACAGTAAGGCTTCAGCCGCATGATGTGCTTCACATTCCGGGGCTTGGGTTCGATGGCTTGGTTGGCTACAGCCCTATAGCGATGGCAAAGAATGCTATCGGGCTTGCGATTGCTACTGAAGAGTATGGCTCGAAGTTCTTTGCGAACGGTGCGGCTCCTTCGGGTGTATTGGAGCATCCGGGTACGATCAAGGATCCAAGTAAGGTCAGAGAAAGCTGGCAGGCAACCTTCGGCGGTTCTGGGAACGCAAACAAGATTGCGGTTTTGGAAGAAGGCATGAAGTACACGCCGATTTCAATATCTCCGGAACAGGCTCAGTTCTTGGAGACAAGGAAGTTTCAGATTGATGAGATCGCCCGTATATTCAGGGTTCCGCCGCATATGATCGGTGATCTGGAAAAGAGTAGTTTCAATAATATCGAGCAACAGTCACTGGAATTTGTGAAGTATACGTTGGATCCCTGGGTGAGCAGATGGGAGCAGGCAATGGTTCGTGCTTTGCTCACACCTGATGAGAAGAAGAGATACTTCTTCAAGTTCAACGTGGACGGATTGCTCAGAGGTGATTATCAAAGCCGCATGAACGGCTATGCTACTGCAAGGCAGAATGGCTGGATGTCTGCAAATGATATCCGGGAACTTGAAAACCTTGACCGGATCCCGGAGGAAGACGGTGGTGATTTGTATTTGGTAAACGGAAATATGGTTCCTTTAGTATCTGCCGGTGCGGCGTACAACCTGGAGCCTGATGAAGGGAAGGAGGAAAATCCTGATGAAGAAGTTTTGGAACTGGAAGAGCAGAAAGATCAGAGACCAGGCAGGCGAAGAGGTCGCTGAGAGAGTGCTTTTCCTTAACGGTATGATCGCTGAAGAGAGCTGGTTTGATGATGATGTCACACCGGAACTCTTTCGTGAAGAGTTAAATGCCGGAAGCGGGAATATCACTGTTTGGATCAACAGTCCGGGCGGTGACTGTGTGGCGGCAGCTCAGATCTATAACATGCTGATGGACTATAAGGGTGAGGTTACGGTCAAGATCGACGGGCTTGCAGCTTCCGCTGCGAGTGTGATCGCTATGGCCGGTACGAAGGTTCTTATGAGTCCGGTTTCGATGTTGATGATCCACAATCCTGCGACTATCGCTTTTGGCGATAAGGGTGAGATGCAGAAGGCAATCCATATGTTGGCTGAAGTCAAGGAAAGCATCATGAATGCTTACGAGATCAAGACGGGGCTCAATCGTGCGAAGATTTCAAGCATGATGGATGCTGAGACCTGGATGAATGCGCATAAGGCTGTGGAGCTTGGGTTCGCAGATGGCATTCTCGAAAGGGAAGATGCTGTGGAGGATGTTGAGGCACCGGATGTTTCGGCGATGTATTCCAAAGCAGCGGTGACCAATTCTCTCAGGGATAAGCTTGCTGCGAAGTGCAGGATCAAGCCGCCTGAGGATGGTTGCACCTGCGCAATAGAGGTAACTGAAAATAAAGTTGGTGATGGGCGTTCCGCTGATGAGATCAGGGAGCGCTTAAATTTTATCAAGAGATTCATTTAAGGAGGATAAAGCGATGACTATCAATGAGATGATTCAGAAGAGAGCGAAGGTCTGGGAGACCGCGAAGAATTTTGTGGATACCCATGAGAATGAAAACGGCGTGCTCTCCGCCGAGGACAATGAAACTTATGGCCGCATGGAGAAGGAAATCGAGGATCTTACCAATGCCATCGACCGTCAGCAGAGGGCTGAGGCGAGGGAGGCAGAGCTTAGCAAGCCTGTAAACTCTCCTATCACTGCAAGACCTGCGAAGCAGGAAGAGGATAAGCCCGGCAGAGCTTCCAACGCTTACAAGGAAGACTTCGGTGCGCATCTTCGTGGTAAGGCACCTCTTCACAATGTGCTTTCTGAAGGGGTTCAGGCAGACGGCGGCTACCTTGTGCCTGAGGAGTTTGAGCGCCAGATCGTGATGGGACTTGATGAGGCGAACGTTGTGAGAAGCCTTGCAAAGGTTATCACCACAAGCGCTGAAAGAAAGATCCCTGTTGCGGCCACTCACTCTACCGCTGCATGGACAGCAGAGAACGGGGCATACACTCCGAGCGATCCTTCTTTCGACCAGAAGACCATTGATGCATTCAAGCTTACTGATCTTGTGAAGGTTTCCATCGAGCTTCTGCAGGATTCCATGTTTGACCTGGAAAGCTATATCGCATCTGAGTTCGCGAGGGCTTTCGGTATCGCAGAGGAAGAGGCCTTCTGCGTAGGTACCGGAACCGGTCAGCCTACGGGTATCTTTACTGCAAATGGCGGTCAGGTCGGTGTAGATAATGCAAACCTCTCTGCAGATGAGCTTATCAGCCTTGTTTATGCGCTGAAGAGTCCTTACCGCAGAAACGCTAAGTTCCTCATGAACGAGAAGACGGTTTCCACCATCCGTAAGTTTAAGGATGGTAACGGCGCATACCTCTGGCAGCCTTCTCTTCAGGCAGATGAGCCTGACAAGCTTCTGGGTTATGAACTTTACACCAGTCCTTACGTTCCTGAAGCAAATGCAGGAGCATATGCTATCGCATTCGGCGATTTCAAGAATTACTGGATTGCTGATCGCTCCGGAAGAACCGTACAGAGACTCAACGAGCTTTACAGCACCAATGGCCAGGTTGGCTTTGTTGCTACAGAGCGTGTTGATGGTAAAGTTATCCTTCCTGAGGGCATTCAGCTTCTTAAGATGAAGGCGTGAGGATAGGAACATAAAAGGGGGTCGCGATTTGCGACTCCCTTAGATTATGGAGGTGCGAAATGAGCGAATATAACGCAAAGAATTATACAGAGCAGGGCGGCGAAGTCACCCATATCGGTGGAAAGATCGTATACGACAATGGTTTGATGCCGAATATGAGCACGGCTGATGTGACAAGCGATACCGTGGCAAAGGTCAGGACCACTCTGAATGCCCTGATCACGAAGCTTAAGAATGCAGGCCTCATGATAGGCGATGCTTTCACTATGCAGTATGCGGCGGTAACGGACAGCGTTGCCGGTCACGCAGATCGTTCCTATAACACTGGGAAGATCTCTGATGTTACGGTGGACAATGATGCACATACCATTACGATCACATTATCCGATAAGGTGAAGAACCTTAAGGATTTTGAGGCAGGTAACGGATGGGGTAAGCATAAGTGGCTTGGTGTAGGTCTTGGTGTTGGGATCAGTCCTATCACAGGGTTGTACTACAACGGCTCCGCTTTGACTGCAGAGGATGTTACTGAGGCTACCCAGTGTGATCTTGCCGCTGGGTATTTTGTCCGCTGGGTTGCAGCGGATCTGGTTCTTGCAGGTGACAACAGTGAAAAATCTGTTGATTACTTTACACTGTGGGCTGATGGGTATGCTGAGACGACATACAAGCTCGTGATTGTTGAGCCTGCTTAAGACGAAGAACTGGCGGTGGGAAGTTCCTGCCGCCTTTATTGTGAGGTGGTCAGATGATCGTAACTGTGGAAGAGATGAAGAATTATCTGAGGATCGATTTCGAGGATGATGATTCATTGCTGGAAAACTTTATAACAGCCGGGGAAAAGCAGTGCATGGATATTCTTCGTACCGATGATGAGAATGATCTGGCTGATTGTCCGAACGGGAAGATCGCTGTGATGTTTACGGTGGCATACCTGTATGAACACAGGGAAGAGGCTGATCATCATGCGATGGATCTGACTCTGAGGGCTCTGTTATTTGGGAGCCGGAAGGAGGGATTCTGATGGTGACTGCTTTGCTTAACGAGAAGGTGGCATTCCTGAAGAATACTGTGAAGACCGATACTGTCGGGAATCATACGAATGATTGGGATGAGTATTATACCTGCTTTGCAACGATCGGCGGCGAAGGTATGGCGAGTTCCAAAGAAGAAGAGATTGCCGGTACTACAGTCGAAGACGTGGCTATGACAGTGACGGTACGGTATTGCCAGAAGACGGCTGCGATTACTTCCACAGGATACAGGATTCTGTTCAAGGGTGAGTTCTATGACATTGTGAATGTGGATCATATGAATTTTAAGAAGAAGTCGCTGAAATTCAGCTGTCGGAAAGTGAGGCGGTGATGCATGGCTACGGATAGGGTGAAGATCGATCAGATAGCTCATGTCATTATGGAGGGCTTGCAGGAATACGCTGACCTTGCCACAGATGATCTGAAGAAGGCTGTGAAGAAAGCCGGTGATGAAGCGAAGAAGGATATACAGAATAATGCGCCTGTAAAGACCGGAGCTTATAAGAAAAGCTGGACGGTGAAGACTACGAAAGAGACTTCCAATGCTATGGAGGTTGTGGTTCATAGTAGGAACCGGTATCAGCTGGCTCATCTTTTGGAGTTTGGTCATGCGAAGCGGGGCGGCGGCAGGACAAGAGCCTTTCCGCATATCGCACCAGCTGAGCAGAGGGCGGCAGAATTACTGGAAAGAGAAGTGGAGGCGGCATTGAAATGACGATTGAACAGTTGGCAGCAATGCTGCGGGGTACGGGGATCCCGTTTGCGTATGATCATTTTGCAGAGGGGGAAAGCCCGGAGCCGCCGTTTATCTGTTATCTTCTGCCAGGGAGCGATAATTTCGCTGCTGACGGCAGGGTGTATTTCAAGATAAATGAGGTGCGGATAGAGCTTTACACGGATAAGAAAGATGTGTCCGTTGAAAAGCAGGTGGAGGATGCTCTGGATGACCAGGGCATTTTTTATAACAAGAGTGAGGTCTGGATATCGGAAGAGAAACTGTACGAGGTGCTGTATTCCTTTGATGTGCCGGATGTGAGTGAAGATTAAGGAGGGTAAAGAGATGCCTAACAACAAGGTTAAATACAATCTGAAGAATGCGCATTATGCGATGCTTCATATCGCCCAGGACGGTACCGTGTCTTATGATACGCCGGTGCCTTTGCCGGGAGCTGTAAGCATTTCGCTTGATGCGAACGGGGAGCCGGAAAACTTCTATGCTGATGGCATTGCCTATTATGTCATCAATAACAACATGGGATATGACGGCGACCTCGAACTTGCGATGATCCCTGAGAACTTCAGGGTGGATGCGCTGAACGAGACATTGGACGATAACAATGTTCTTGTGGAGAATGCGAACACGGAGCTTAATTCTTTTGCGCTTCTTTTCGAGTTCGACGGCGATGTGAAGCATATCAGACACGTTCTGTATAACTGCTCTGCATCGAGACCGGGTATCGAGGGCAAGACCAATGAAGAGAGCCGTGAGGTGCAGACGGAGACGCTGACCATTAAGGCAACGCCTCTGGCGAATGGCGTGGTTAAGGCGAAGACCGGCAACAATACCGGGGCTACGACTTACACCAACTGGTACAATTCCGTTTATATGCCTACGGATGTGTCCGGGGCTGATGTATCGCTTTCGGCTTTGAGCATCGGATCTGTAAGCCTGAGCCCGACATTCGATAAGGATGTTACGGCTTATACAGCGACTACTTCAAATGCAACGAATACTGTTACTGCAACGGCAACGGATTCGGATGCAAGCGTTGTGATCACGTTGAATGGCAATTCCATTACAAGTGGGTCCAGCGTGACGTGGAGAGCCGGGGCAAATACCGTGATGGTTACGGTAAGAAACGGCGGTTCTTCGAGAACTTACACGGTGGCTGTTACGGCAGAAGACTAAGGCAGACAGGTCTTAAGGGCTTCGAGGTTGTGAAGAATACGGCTTCGGGGCTCTTTTTTGACCGGCGCTATTTTTATGGAGGATAAAGACCTATGAGTATGATGAAAAAGATTGAGATTGATGGGAAAGAGGTCGCTTTCAGGGCATCCGCTGCTATTCCCAGAATATATCGTTTGAAGTTCCAGAGGGATATTTATAAGGATCTGGCTGCTTTGGAAAAGGCTATCGGTGATAATTCCGAGGAAGTCAGCAATCTGGATATGTTTTCTTTGGAGATGTTTGAGAATATCGCATACATCATGGCGAAGCACGCTGATTCGAGTATACCGGACACGCCGGAAGAATGGCTGGACGAGTTTAATACTTTCAGTATCTATCAGGTGCTACCGAAGATCATCGAGCTTTGGGGCTTGAACATGAAGACTGATGTGGAGGCTAAAAAAAACTTGATGCAACTGACCGGCAAATGACAACGGCCTTATTCATGCTCAGGTGTACACAGATCGGACTTTCAATCAGGGATCTTGATCTGCTGACCATAGGAATGGTCAATGAAATGTTTATCGAGAGCAGGAATGACGAAGGGGCTGACAAATACTATCACAGGATAGCTGGTCAGGCTGAGTTTGATGCGTTTTGATGGGGTAACGGTTTGTTGCTCCATATTTTTAGATTGGGGGTGCCTGGATGGCGGCGAACAGAATAAAGGGTATTACCATCGAGATCGGCGGCGATACCACAAAATTGCAGACTGCCTTGAAGGGCGTGAATACTCAGGTCAAGAGTACCCAGCAGCAGTTGAAGGATGTTGAGAAGTTATTGAAGCTGGATCCGGGGAACACGGAGCTTCTGGCTCAGAAGCACAGGTTACTTGGAGAGGCGGTTGCGGCTACAAAGGAAAAGCTGGAAACCTTAAAAACGGCGGCTGAGCAGGCGAATACGGCTCTGGCAAATGGAGAGATTTCCAAGGAACAATATGATGCCCTGCAGAGGGAGATCATCGAGACCGAGAATGATCTTAAGAAATTAGAGGAACAGGCAAATCAGTCTGCTACGGCAATGCAGAAGATCGCGGCGGACGGTGAAAAACTGAAGACAATGGGCGATAACGTCACTGAGGTAGGAAAGAAGTTCTTGCCGGTGACAGCAGGCGTTACGGCTCTTGGTACGGCGGCGGTGAAAACTGCCGCTGATTTTGACTCAGCGATGAGCAAGGTTGCAGCGGTGTCCGGTGCGACCGGGGAAGATTTCGATAAGCTGAAGGCGAAAGCCCGTGAGATGGGCTCCAAGACAAAGTTTTCTGCTTCCGAGGCGGCTGAAGCTATGAATTACATGGCGATGGCGGGCTGGAAGACGGAAGATATGCTTTCAGGTATCGAAGGTGTTATGAATTTGGCAGCTGCATCCGGTGAGGATCTGGCTACTACTTCCGATATCGTGACGGATGCGCTTACGGCTTTCGGATTATCGGCTCAGGATTCGGGGCATTTTGCGGATATCCTTGCGGCGGCTTCGAGTAATGCGAATACCAATGTCTCAATGATGGGTGAGACCTTCAAGTATTGTGCTCCTATCGCAGGTGCTTTGGGCTTCAGTGCAGAGGATACGGCTGAGGCTATCGGACTTATGGCAAATGCCGGTATTAAAGGTTCACAGGCCGGTACAGCCTTAAGAACCATTATGAATAACCTTTCGGGTGAGGTAAAGATCTGCGGATCCTCTATCGGAGAGGTTACGGTGGCTACTACCAATGCGGATGGCTCCATGAGAGATCTTTCTGATATCTTGGCTGATTGTCGTACCGCATTCTCAGGGTTGTCAGAATCCGAGAAGGCAGCGGCGGCTGAAAGTCTTGTCGGAAAGAATGCAATGTCAGGATTCCTGGCTCTGATGAATGCCGGGGAAGGCGACATCAATAAGCTTTCATCTGCTATCGATAACTGTGACGGTTGTGCTGCTGATATGGCTGCGACAATGAATGATAACCTTGAAGGACAGCTGACTATTCTGAAATCTCAGCTTCAGGAATTGGCTATTTCTTTCGGTGAAATGCTGATGCCTGCAATCAGAACTATTGTCGGATGGATCCAGAAGTTCGTGGACTGGCTCAATTCGATGGATGAGGGCACAAGGAAGGTCATCATTACCATTGCACTGGTGGCGGCTGCTATCGGTCCGGTACTGATCGTGATCGGCAAGGTCATGAGTGCTGTGGGTACCATTATGACAATTATTCCGAAGCTGGCTTCAGTGATCGGGATTGTGCAGAAGGCATTTATGGCTATGAATGCTACCATGCTGGCAAATCCGATTGTGCTGATCATAGCTGCGATTGCGGCATTGGTGGCGGCTTTTATTTATCTTTGGAATACGAATGAAGAGTTTCGGCAGTTCTGGATTGACCTGTGGGAGGATATCAAGGAGATTGCCATTGCTGTATGGGAAGGCTTAAAGGAGTTCTTTTCAGCGGCTTGGGAGGCAATTAAATCTACGGCTGAGACCATTTGGAACGGTATAAAGAATTTCTTTACCGGGCTATGGGATGGGATCAAAACCATCTTTACTACGGTGGTGAATGCTATCAGCACATTCCTAAGCACGGCGTGGAATACGATAAAGACGGTTGTGACTACGGTATGGACGGCGATATCGACATTCTTTACGACCATATGGACAGCTATCAAAAATACTTTTACTACGGTGGTAAATGCTATAAGCACTTTCCTGACAACAGCCTGGAATGCTATAAAGACCACGGCTACGACCATATGGAATGCGATATCCAGTTTCTTTACTACGATATGGAACGGTATCAAGAATGCGATTACCACGGCGTTGAATGCAATCAAGAATACCGTGACAACGGCTTGGAACAATATCAAGAATACGGTGGTGTCTGTTGGAAATGCTATTAAATCGGCGGTGACGAACCTGTGGAACAATGTGACTTCAGCTGTGAAGACGGCTATGGGTAATGTGTTCAATGCGGTGAAGAGTGGATTTGCCAATGTGAAGGATCATATCACGGGGCTTGCTTCGCAGGCGTTTAACTGGGGTAAGGATCTGATCATGGGTATCGTGAATGGTATCAAGTCTTGTATCTCAGCTGTTGGCGATGCTGTATCGGCGGTGGCTGACAAGATCAAGAGTTTCCTGCATTTCTCGGTGCCGGATGAAGGACCTCTTACGGATTATGAGAGCTGGATGCCTGACTTTATGAAGGGTTTGGCAAACGGTATCGAGAAGAGCAAGGGCATGGTCACAAAGGCGATGGATTCACTTTCGGCAGATATGGTCATCAGTCCACAAGTGAACGGAACGCAGATGGCTATGGCCGGTGGCGGTGCTGTGAGCAGTGCAGATTTGAGCAGTCTGGTATCAGCTATCCGCGATGCCGTGAGCGGCGTGAACAGTTCTGGTAAGGGTGGCGATATCGTGATCCCTGTTTATCTTGGAGGAACGATGCTGGATGAAGTGATAGTGAACGCTCAGCAGAGAGCGAATCTAAGAAGTGGAGGAAGGTAAGATGGCATTTATTCAATATCTGAATTTTGACGGTGAAAACCTTCCTCTGCCTACTTCTTATGAGGTGGACATGGAGGATAAGGAAGCGGATTCCGGTGGGGAGACTGAGGCAGGAACCATCCAGAGGGATGTCGTGAGAGCCGGTGTCCGGGAGATAACAGTTTCCTTTTCGGTTACGCCTACATGGCTGAAGAAGCTGACAGAATATAAGCAGCAGGAAAGTATCACGGTCAGGTATTTTGATCCTGAGACGATTGCTGTGAAACAGACACAGATGTATGTGGAGGGATTCAAGAGCAAGCTTGAAAAGGATACGAGCTATAAGGGGCTATGGACGGTGAGCTTTACGCTGAAGGAATTTTGAAAGAAGGTGTATGAATGTATCCTGTATCGAGCGCATTCCTGCAGGCGGTGCAGGAGAATACGAGAAAATATTATTGGACGGGGAAGATCACCACGAAGAATGGTGTGGTCTATAACTTCGATGCTGAAGATATCGTAAAAGGCAGCGGTTATATTTCGAGCCAGTGTTGCGGATCTACGGAGATAGAGCTGGGTACGGTGTATTCGGCTGAAATGGGAATCACGCTACTTTCGGATATTGACCGGTATACACTGGAAGATGCCTTGGTGGAGCTGACTTACCATCTGAGGATTTCTCAGAGCAGAGATAGTGCTGATCTGGATGAAGACTATGATCAGACGGTTGAGAGTGACGGAATCTACGAAGCGATACCGATGGGCGTGTTTGAAGTGTCGGAGGCGAACAGAACCGTCAAATGCCTGGAACTGAAGGCTTATGACTATATGCTTCGGTTCGAGAAGGATTTTAACGGCTTCGAGACCGTGGGTAAGGCGTATGACTTCATTCATCTTTGCTGTGAGGCCTGTCATGTGGATTTTGCTTCGACGCAGCAAGAGATCGAGGCGATGCCGAATGGTGATACAGGGCTTTCGATTTATACGGACAATGACATTGAGACCTACAGGGATGTGCTCTATTACGTGGGGCAGGTGCTTGGAGGTTTCTTTTGTATAAACCGGGAAGGTCAGTTGGAACTGAGGAAGTACGGAAATACTTCTGTGATGACTGTGGCAGGAAGGCATAGGTTTTCTTCCAGCTTTTCGGATTTCATTACAAGATACACGGCGGTTTCTTCTACAAATATGAGAACCGAGATTGCGGAATACTATCATCTGGATCCGGATGATGGGCTGACCATGAATCTGGGGGTAAATCCGCTTTTGCAGTTCGGCTTGGAAGAGACAAGGCGTGAGCTTTGTGAGAATATTCTGGCTGATATTTCTGTCATAGATTATGTGCCGTTTGATTCAGATACTATTGGCAATCCGGCACTTGATATCGGGGATGTGCTGACCTTTGTTGGCGGTCAGGCAGATGAAAACCAGATCAGTGCTATCACTTCCAATCAGGTGAAGATCTATGGGAAACAGACGCTTAAGGGTGTCGGGAAGAATCCAAGACTGGCTCAGGCAAAGAGTAAGAACGATAAGAATATTTCGGGATTGCTTTCACAGATTGAGGCAGGGAAGATCGGGATCCATACTTTTACGAATGCATCTGCATTTACGATACATGACCAGGATACAAAGATCATATCCATAGAGTTCGCCACTTCTGAAGATAATCATGCTCAGTTTTTCGGGCAGGTGATCGTGGATGTTGATGCGGATGAGGTGACAAGGACGGCTACGGCTTCAGGTAATGTGACGATACCGGCGGTGAATGTGGACGCAGTTTCACAAGGACTAGACAATGAGGGCGAAGGGGAAAATGCTGAGGAAGAGCCTGAGGTAATCGGTACCACGGAAGAGCAGACGGTTTCGGTTTCGCTGCCTGTGAGCTGGACGGAGGATGGTCATGCCGATGTGATCTTTTCCTTTGAGTTCAATAACCAGATGATCCCGATACATTATCCTCAGGAACACTGGTGCAGCGGGCGTCATACCATTCTTTTGTATTATCCGATTGAAAATGTGATGGCGAACTTCACCAACACTTTTAATGTTTATATGCGCTGTACCGGCGGTTCGGCTACGGTGGATACCGGGTTCTGTATTGCTTCGATTTCCGGTCAGAGCATGGGCGCTGATGCAGCATGGGATGGCAAGATCGAGGTGGAGGAATATGTCGAGAGATTTCCGATTGGTACTGGAAACCTTGCAGGAAGGCTCAGAGGCGTTGGCTTTACTGAGAGTACGCTGTGGGAGATTGATGAGCTGGTGAAGAGGTCTTATTCCGACACGAAGAGCGGAAGAAGCTCTATCGGCGGCTTTGCGGTGCAGGTGGATGTGTCCGGCAGTAATTCATAAGGAGGGTGCGATGAGAAGATATACTGGATCTCTGACGGTGGAGTTGGAGGATGTGAATACGGGCGTGGTGGAGACCGTGTCCGAAACAAATATGGTTACGAACCTTGTAAATGACCTGTTGGGAATGAATCCGATGGGTCTTTTTTATAAGTGTTCCGGGCAGTATGACGATATGATGGTCTGGAATGATGAGATGCTGCCGATATGCCCGAACATGATCGGAGGGATCATTTTGTTTCCGAGTGCACTTACAGAGCAGGCGGGAAATATATATCCGCCATCATCAAATATGCCTGTGGGCTATGCCAGCAATGATGTAAATGCCACGGGAAATGTGAAGAGGGGAAGCATGAATCTTGTGGAGAGCATGGCTCTGGCAGATGGGTACAAGTTTGTCTGGGAGTTTACGCCTTCACAGGGGAATGGCACGATCGCGGCGATCGGACTGACATCGAAGAAGGGAGGTGCCAATCTGTTCGGAAGTGATGCGGCGGTAGATACGACTCTCCTGCTCCTAAGGCAGAACAGCCTGGATCTTACGGTGGACTGGCTGAACACGTTGTTCAGGGCAATAGAGGTTGATTTTGAAAATGGACTCCTTTACTCCATAGCATATGCCAGTAATACGGTGACGGTCACGAGATATCGGATCCCGATTTTTGATGTGGGACTGAACGAAAAACTGGATGATACGACACTGACGCTGGAAGATACAACGGTTCTGCAGTGCTCAACTTTCAGGTTTTACGGAAGCTATACTCCGTATGGAATCTTCCTGGATGGCGGTGATGGATACTGGTATGGGTTTGCAAATCAGGCTAATTCCTCCGGGAATGCCACGATGCTCTGGATCAAGATCAAGAAGTCTGATATGACCTTTACGGAAGGCAGCTGGACGCTTTCCAATGCACATCTGAAAGCGGTTGGCAGCTTCAGGGAAGATTCCAGTTATCCGAATACCCAGAGGAATGCAGTGCTGAGGAACGGATATCTGTATGTTTTGGGTTATGACAATGACGGCGTTTACAAGATCAATATCGCTAATCCGACGGACATAACCTTCTTAAGCTTTGGGTTCACATCAGAGGCAAAGTCTATCTGTACATCCGGAAGCTGCGAGGTGAGGCTAATGATGATCGGTGATGTGATCATCGGATATGATTTCATCATCGATGTCAGTGACAGGGTGGAGCAGACAATCGGTGGTACAAGGATGAGCAATAATCTGGCAACGCCACTCTTTCGGTATAAGGAATTTCTAGTCGGATGGGGTGGCTCCTACGGGAATGAGTACAGGTATAATTTCCTGTTCACTCCGTATCTGGCTACGATCTGCAATCTGTCGCAGGCCGTGGTCAAGAATGCGGATAAGACAATGAAGATCACTTATACATTGACGGAGCAGGTGGTGAGTTCATAAGGATTATGCAGTCGGTCACTTTATGGCGGCGGTTTCCATTACGGGAGCCGCCTATTTTCATGCATAGGGAGGATAAGAGATGAAGGAATTCTGGAATTTGGTGCAGTTGGGATTTACGGCTGTCGGAGGATGGCTGGGTTACTTTTTGGGAGGTTGTGACGGGTTGATCATAGCGTTGGTGGTTTTTGTAGTCGTGGATTACGCCACAGGTGTAATGTGCGCGATTGCAGACAAGAAACTGTCCAGCGAAGTCGGATTCAAAGGGATCTGCCGCAAGATACTGATCTTTTTGCTTGTAGGGATTGCGAATGTGCTGGATGCAGAGGTTTTGAAAACAGGATCCGTGCTGAGAACGGCGGTGATCTTCTTCTATCTGAGCAATGAAGGGATTTCGCTTTTGGAGAATGCGGGGCATCTGGGCTTACCTATCCCAGAAAAGATGAAGAAGGTATTAGAGCAGCTTCATGACAGATCTGAGAAGGAAGAAAAGGATGGTGAGGAATAATGGGTTACACGAATAGTTCTATGGTGGCTTATACAAAGCTTTCGCCCAATCATTCCGGGCAGAGGACGCACGGGATCGACAGGATCACGCCGCATTGTGTTGTCGGGCAGACCACGGCGGAAGGTCTTGGAGACTGGTTTTCTAAGAAGTCCACACAGGCATCCAGCAATTACGGCATTGACCGTGATGGGCGTGTTGGGCTGTATGTGGAAGAGAAGAACCGCTCATGGTGCTCTTCTTCAGGGGCAAATGATCAGAGGGCGGTTACTATCGAATGTGCATCCGATACCACGGAGCCGTATGCCTTTAAGGATATCGTTTATCAGAAGCTGATAGAGCTTTGCACGGATATCTGCAAGAGGAACGGCAAGAGCAGGCTGATCTGGTTCGACGATAAAGAAAAGACTCTGAACTATGAGCCTAAGGCAGATGAAATGGTCCTGACGGTTCACAGGTGGTTCGCAAATAAAAGCTGTCCGGGAAACTGGATGTATGCCCGGATGGGTGATCTGGCACAGAAGGTCACGGCAGCTTTGGGCGGTACTGCTGAGGTACCTGCGACAGAGATTACTTCTGATCCTGAGAAGCATATCTGGGATTTTCTTATGGGCAAGATTGGAAATGCTTTTGGTGCTGCCGGTCTTATGGGAAATCTGTATGCGGAATCCGGACTGAAGCCGAATAACCTTCAGAACAGCTTCAATAAGAAACTTAATATCACGGATGAAGAGTATACGATGCTGGTAGATGGCGGTCATTATCCGGATTTCATAGCGGATAAAGCCGGATATGGGCTGGCTCAGTGGACTTTCTGGAGTAGGAAACAGGCTCTGCTGGATTATGCCAGGGAGAAGAGGAAGAGTATCGGGAATCTGCAAGTGCAGCTGGATTTCATGTGGAAGGAGCTGAACGATATGCATCCGGCAGTGCTGATCGTACTGAAGGAGGCGAAGTCCGTTAGGGAGGCTTCTGATGCGGTACTGCTTTGGTATGAGAAACCTGCGGATCAGAGTGAGGCGGTACAGGTAAAGAGAGCCGGGTACGGTGAGGGATATTATAAGAAGTATGCCGAGAGCGACAGTGTTCCGTCATCCGGTGGAATGAGCAATGCGGATTGTCCGTTCCTTGTGAGAGTGACGGCGAAGGATCTGAGGATCCGGAAAGGGAATGGAACCGATACGGCGTGGACAGGAAAATATGTTCCGCCGGGTGTATATACGATTGTTGAGGTGAAAGCCGGGAAGGGCTCTAATGTCGGATGGGGAAGGCTGAAGAGCGGTGCCGGGTGGATTGCGTTGTCGTATGCGAAGAGAGTTTAATATGGTTTGAGAGCGTGCCCGTGGTTGTCGGTGATGAGCCGATGACTGCGGGCTTATTTTTGTGGGAAAAGTTTACTCAAAATCCGCTATTTTTCATGCCGTTTGTCTTTAGAGAGATAGGAAGAAAAATTCTGATGTACTCTGATGGGGCATAACGGAAAAGAGAAATGAAAAAAATTTTGAAAAGCTCAAAAAATCCGTCTTCAAAACTCCTTAGGTCATCAGAAGGATACTTCAAATCAATCAACTGTAAGGAGGATAAGACGATGGCATACAAGAGAACAGAAATTCCGGAACTTGAAAAGGCATTAGCAAGCGGCAGGAAGAAGTTCGTCCGTTATGAGGAAGGAGCAAGGCTCTATTCCATGGGACTGCATTCCTTCGAGGCATTGGCCAAGGAAGCTGGGGCGGTATATCACGTTAAGAGGGTTGCTCTGGTGAATACGGATCGTGTAGATGAGTATCTGGAAAACTTTCGGGATGAGATACAGTAATTACGGTGTGGAACAGCCTGTGATGTGCTCTGAGGAAAAATAAATTAACCTATTGACATTTTGGGTGCCAATAAGTTATTATGAAAGTCCGAGGAAGAGGTTTGAGCAAATGGCACAGATGGGTCGCCCAAAGTTGGAGGAATCGAGATCAAATAAAGCATCCGTTCGTTTGACGGACAGGCAGATGGCACGTCTGGAAGCATATTGCGAGAAACTCCGGCTCACAAAAGCACAGGCGCTCATGAAGGGCTTGGAGGAACTGTACAGACAGGACGAAGAGTCTGATAAGCGCAAGTAACAGGCTGTTCCTTACTTTGTGAAAGGTAAGGTGACAGTTATGGCAAAGGCAAGAAAAGATAATCGCGGGTATGCGCTAAGGACCGGCGAATATCAGAGGACAGATGGTCGATATGCATTCTCTTACACTAACTTGAAAGGTGAGAGGCATACGATCTATGAAAAAACCTTAGCGGACCTGAGGGCAAGAGAAAAAAAGATCCTTCGAGAAATTGAGGACGGGCTGGATCCGAGAGCGGCAGAGAGGATCACGCTGAATGAGCTTTATGACAAGTACATTGGTCAGAAATATGATCTGAAGGAAACGACTAAAGGCGCATATATTTATTGCTATGATCGTTATGTCAGAGAGAATTTCGGAAAGAGGAAGATCGCTACCATCAAGTACTCTCATGTCAAAGAGTTTTACTACGGGCTCATTATAGAAGGCGGATTATCATCAGCAACTCTGGATAACGTACATACGCAGCTTCATCCGACATTCCAGATGGCAGTCAGAGACGGCATGCTTCGTGTTAATCCTACGGACGGTGTGATGGCAGAGATTAAGAAGAGCCATTACTGGAAGAAGCCGAAGAGGCATGCACTGACGATTCCTCAGCAGAGAGCATTTACGGAATTCCTTAAGGACAATCGGGAGTTCACGGGATGGGCACCGTTGATGATGGTACTTCTGGGAACCGGGATGCGTATCGGAGAATGCCTGGGACTGAGATGGGACGATCTTGATTTCGACAAGCGCAGCATCAGTGTGAATCATAATCTGACGGACAGGCCGGATGCCAAGGGCGAATGCAGAAAGCGTATCAATACGCCGAAGACAGATGCCGGCAACAGGACGATCCCGATGATCGATGAAGTGTTTGAAGCCTTCTTGCAGGAATATGAGATGCAGATGTGTATGGGTTATAAGTCGGAGACGATTGACGGCTATACCAATTTCGTATTCCTTACTTCCGGTGGAGCAGTGGTGATGCCCGGCAGTGTTGATCGCACCATTCATCTTATGATCAATGCTTATAACAAGCAGGAGCCGATCAATGCGAAGAAGGAAGGCAGGGAGCCGGTGATGCTTCCGAGCTTTTCGGCTCACAACCTCCGTCATACCTTTTGTACGAGACTTTGTGAGAACGAGAGTAATCTGAAGTTCATTCAGAGCATTATGGGTCACAAGGATATTCAGACAACGATGGATGTCTACGCGGAGGCTACGGAAGAGAAGAAGCAGGAGCTTATAGGAAACCTTCAGGGAAAGATTATTATTTGAAAATCAGAGTAGATCAGAGTCAAAAGTAGCGATGTGTCTTTTAGTTTTTGACAAAGACACAGACGGCGACAAGCCCCGAAAATAAAGCGTTCTTAAGACTGTCAGACAAATTTTTTACGACAGAAAAGTGTGTTGTGACGGACAGTAATGGATAAGGACGGAAATAAGGGGGCTTGGACATGGGGCTACACGGGGTACAGAGGGGCGATATGGTGTAAGCCAAGGACTCGCTCCCGAC
>NZ_JNJM01000035.1:0-19013 GCF_000701645.1 Oribacterium sp. FC2011 | reverse complement strand
GGCCCGGTGGCTCAGTCGGTTAGAGCGCCGCCCTGTCACGGCGGAGGTCGTCGGTTCGATTCCGTCCCGGGTCGCTAATGATTTATTGATCATTTAAAATTCAATATTTTATGGATGGGTTCCCGAGTGGCCAAAGGGGGCAGACTGTAAATCTGTTGTCAGTGACTTCGGTGGTTCGAATCCACCCCCATCCATTTGAAACTCGATATGAGTTTCACAGTTGTTATTTTCAACTGAATGGGGTCTTAGCTCAGCTGGGAGAGCATCTGCCTTACAAGCAGGGGGTCACAGGTTCGAGCCCTGTAGGCCCCATTAATTCTGTTCATGATTTGGTTCAGTAGAATTCAAAGGATTCTTTAACAGAATTGAAAATAACAAATATTAATATCGCGGGATGGAGCAGTCTGGTAGCTCGTCGGGCTCATAACCCGAAGGTCGTTGGTTCAAATCCTTCTCCCGCAAGTATCAGAGATCACCAGATGGTGATCTTTTTTTTAGCTATCTTTTACTGTTATTACCGATGAAATCGATCCATGGCGACTCTGATTTGATATGTACCTCATGCTATATTATTCAGATAGTATTTTCTGGATTATTGGAATATTTCTGAAATAAGTAGAAATATTTTTTATATTACAGAAATATGGCAATAATTAAATACTATGTCCTATAAAACAAAAATATTATTTTTATTAATTGCGGTATTGCAAAAATTTTTGTTTTGCATTATTATATAGGTGATGGGAATATTAATAGTAGATAATCTGATGGGCACAAAGTTCACAAGTAATCAATGTTGGCGTGTTCTCCTCCTTTGATTAAGGAGGGGAACTTTTTTCTTATTTAAAAAAATGCATATTTTGCCTTGTTTTATGTTAAAAAATTATCTATAATCATAACGTTTTCCGTTAAAATAGACAATTTAATTAACTATAGAAAAGGACTTTAAAATGATACTTGCAATTACTTATGATCCTGAAGATAAAGATGTTATAAAAAGCTTTAATAATATTAGTTATTTCAAAATTTATAATATTGAGAAAAATGCTATCATTGATTCTTCTCTAGTGAAAACTGATGGCAGGGGACATTGTGCGCTTGCCGGAATTCTGCGAAGAATTGGAGTAAATGCAATGATTTGCAAAGAATTAGATGAAGATGCATTGATTTCTCTTTCTGAACTTGGAATAAGGGTTTATAGCGGAGTGGAAGGTATCTGTGATGAAGTTGCCGAAACTTTTGCGGAGGATATTAATAAGTTTCAAGAGAGTACTGTTAATATTTGAGTTAAAAAATCAATTATGCAGCCATACATAAATGAATATACCAGAAAGATACTTACTGCATAAAAATATGTTTTTGATTCTTATAGACACAAATTCACGTTGATTATAATCGTGGATTTGTGTCTTTTATATTGTTAAATTGCACTTCTTTGGATACAAAAAACAATAATTAATTTTTTATCAATGTAAAAATTGTATACAACATTTGCCAAAAAATGGCTAAAAATCAGGCTTTGTTGAATATGCACAATCTTTTGTGGAAGCTGTTTTGCAAATTGACAATAAATAATCATAAATGTCTGAAAAATATCATTTGTTTTCATGTAAATTAAACAGTGCTAATATACGCCTAGGTTATTTTTTACAAAAAAAGAGAGAGGTGTAATTATGTTGATTAGAGTTGGTATCAATGGTTTTGGTCGTATTGCAAGAGTTATCCTTAGAATCCTTGAGGAGCGTGATAATGATATTGAGGTTTGCGCTATCAACCTGAGGAATGCTGACATTTCACGTATGGCTTATCAGATGGAGTACGATTCTGTATTTGGTCGATTCAGAGGTCGTGTAAGATATACAGATAATGAGCTTGTGATAAATGGGAAGAAAATTCATGTATTTTCAGAGGATGATCCGGCTAATATCGATTGGGCTTCAACCGGTGCAGAATACATTATTGAGTCAACAGGTAAGTTCCTCCGTCTTGAGGATTGTGAAAAGCATTTTAAGGGAGGTGCCAAAAAGGTTATCCTTACAGCACCGGGAAAAGATCCGGATTTCCCAACTTTTGTTTTCGGTGTAAATAATGAAAGCTACGATCCTTCTATGAGGATTATTTCGAACGCATCATGTACTACAAACTGTCTTGCTCCTCTTGCCAAGGTTCTTAATGAGAAGTTTGGAATTGAGAAGGCACTTATGTCAACTATCCATGCATCAACATCAAAGCAGAAGCCGGTTGACTCTAACGGCGGTCGTGACTGGAGAACAGGACGTTCTGTTTTTAATAACATTATTCCTTCTTCCACAGGTGCAGCTAAGGCAGTAGGTATGGTAATTCCTGAACTTAAAGGAAAAATGACAGGACTTAGCTTTAGAGTTCCAACAAATGATGTTTCTGTTGTTGATCTCACTGCTCAGCTTAAAACAAAGACAAATTACGAAGAAATATGCGAAGCTATTGAGCATGCTTCTCGTCATGAGATGAAGGATATCATTGAATACAATACTGATGAAATTGTTTCATCTGACCTTAGAGGTAACTTCCAGACATGTATTTTTGATGTTAAAGCAGGAATCATGCTTGATGATACTTTCGTAAAACTTATTGCATGGTATGATAATGAGTGGGGCTATTCAAATCAGTGTATAAACCTTTTACAGTATGTAGCCCGTAAGGACGCAAAGTTTGCTGCAAAGGCTTTAAAAAATGAAAAGCAGGCTGAAGTAAAGAGCAGTGTTCAGGTTGCTGAGTCCCAGGATAAGAAAAATGCCGAAAAGAAAAAATAATACCTGAAGATATAAACATCTCAGATTCATAAAGATTATCAAAAGCTTTCTGACTTAAATGAGTCAGGAAGCTTTTTTGTTAGATCATGCTTTTGAGTGTGGAATCCATAAGGATTATCTCATATTTTTGTGATTTTAGTCGAAAAAAAGATATACGGCATAATTTACATATATGGCATGTAATATCGAAAAATTTGGACGGCAAAAATGTTTTGCTGTTCATATGAAATAAGCATTGATACAGTCGGAGATCCATATGAGTACAAAAGTTAATGATTTTACAAATGCAGATTATAGTAAGGATTATATTCTGAATGGTCTTAAAGCCATGCCGGGCGGATTTTTCATCTATAAGGCCGATTGGGATGAAGAACAGATACTTTATGCCAATCAGGCTATACTTGATCTGTTTGAATGTGAGAGTAATGAAGAATTCCAGGAATTGACAGGTGGATCCTTTAAGGGAATGGTATATCCTGAAGACTACGAAAGAATTGAGACAAGTATCAAGATACAGATAGACAATTCCGAAGAACATTTCGATAAAGTTCATTATAGGATAATGACAAAAACCGGAAAGATACTTGAAATAGAGGATATAGCAAAACTGTATGAAGATCCTGCAGAAGGTCCACTGTTTTATGTTTTTGTATCTACATTTGAATCTACCGTTGACCAGCTTACGGGTCTTTTAAACCGTGAGTATTTCATGAAATCAGCAAAGGCCGGTTGTAACAAACTTTATACAGATAATAAAAAACCGGTGGTTATCGCATTTGATTTTAACGGAATGGAAAATTTCAGCTCCAGGTACGGATTGGAAGAAGCTGATAATTTCCTGCTGGTATTTTCCAATATTCTAAAAAAGCATTTTCCTACTCAGAATTGTGCAAGGTTTGGCTCTGATCATTTTTTTGTATATGCAGAATCGGAAGGCATAGAGATATTGCTGAACCAATTGATAGGAGAGCTGCATTCTGCCAATAACGGAAGAACTCTTACGGTTCGTATGGGTATCATTAATTATCTTCCGGAAATGACTATGAATGAAGTGTGCGATAAGGCAAGGATTGCAGCGGATACCCTCGTAGGAATAGATGTTTCAGATTACGCCTGGTATGATGACAGCATAATCGGAAAACAACTTAACAGAGAATACATTCTTCATACTTTTGATCAGGCTTTGGCGGAGGGCTGGATAGAACCCTACTATCAGCCTGTGGTAAGAAGTCTTACTGGCAGAGTGTGCGCATTTGAAGCCTTTGCAAGGTGGCATGATCCGGAATATGGCATACTTACACCATTGGAATTTTTGCCTGTGCTGGAAGAAAACGGACTTGCATATCGCCTCGATATGTACATTATAGGAAAAGTAGCAGATATGCTTCAGCAAAGGCTGGATAACGGTCAGCCTGTTGTTACTGTGGGTGTAAATATTTCAAAAACAGATTTTGAAGTATGCGATCCGGTATCTATCATTTCATCAGTCTGTGATTCTCATGGTATCAGCAGAAATCTCATTTCTATAGATATATCCGAAACTGTCCTCATGAGAGACAGGGAACTTGTAAGCGGAGCTATAGACAGATTACATGATGCCGGCTTTGAAGTCTGGATGGATGATTTCGGTGCAGGATATTCCGCTTTAAGTGCATTGAAGGATTTTAATTTTGACGGAATAAAGATCAATTTTGCTTTTCTCAAAGATTTGAATGACAGAGCCCGTGAGATCTTAAAAATGACCATAAAAATGGTCAAAGCTTTGGGTATACATACTTCGGCTGAAGGTATTGAAACCGGGGAGCAGAATGATTTCCTTAAGAATATAGGTTGTGAAAGGATACAGGGAAATTTTCATATAGAAACAGAAGAACTTGATGTTTCATTGGAACATATGAAGGAAAAAGGCTTATTGTTTGAAAGTCTTGATACCTACGGCTTTTATCAGAAAGCCGGCCTTACGGACGTTATATCAAAGTACCCTAAAGCTTTGTTTTTCTTTGATGGAAAACAATTTTCCACACTTTACAAAAACGAAGCTTATGTAAGGGATATAGATAAAAAGGAAAGTTCTTCGAAAAATCTGTCAAATCTCACCTTGGGAACTGAGATATCCATGAATCTTGATAAATTGAGAAAGCTTGCCTGCAAAGCCATCAAGAATAACAGAACAGAGGGCATGATCATCCTGCAGAAGAACCGAAATATCAAGATAAGCTTTGCTCCCGTAGTGAGTTCCTACAGCGGACATGTATTGTCAGTTTCCATGGATGTCATTGACAGATGAGAAGAGAATACTTACTCAAAAATCCGGCTATAAAGTTGTTGAGATTTTGAGCAGGTGCGAAGAACCGGGTACTGCCATAAATGATGCCATCAGAAAAATGGGTGAGATTCTGACTGCCGACAGGATTGCTCTACTTGAAATGGGCGAAAAGAATATAAACAACACTTATGAGTGGCGCAGAGATAATGTTTTCTCTTTAAAGGAAAAGAGAGGTTCTGTAACTTTCGATAACTATATCGGGATGTTGTCGGAGGCTTATAATAGACATTCTGCTTTTATCATCGGAAATATTGAAGATATAAAGGACTATAATGCCGGAAAATATAAGTTTTTAAAGGAAAATGATATCAGCCGGTTTATCGAAGTGCCGCTTTATGATAATACCAGATTAGCGGGGGTTCTGGTGATAGATAACTATTCATTATCCCTGCAGATAGATGTGGGAAGCTTTCTGGAAATGATATCGATTCTCCTTGAGTATATGGTTGTTGCAAGGCAGCATGATATCGAGATCAAGCGTAAATATGCTGTAACAGTTGACAATAACCACAGGGAAGACCACATTAATTCAAAAAAGGATACGCGGCTTGGAGATCTTACGGAGATATTTAATGTTTATGAGGACATCTCTCTTCCGTCCTATTATGTTAATGTACGGTTTAACGGTGACGGAACGAAGGCAGAAGATTTCATATTCATGTTTGTAAACAGGGCATATTGCAAATTTGTGAAACGTAAACCCGAAGAAATGCTTGGTAAGAGCTATAAGGAGGTATTTCTGCAAGCGGATCCTCAACTTATAGCGGATATATATGAAGTTTCGGTTTTGGGTCTCACAAAGAGAGATATAAGATACGATGCCATCGGAGGGTGCTGGATGGAAACAGTCATCATGCCTGTGTCAAATACTGGCTTCTGTGTGGTCATGCTTCTGAATCATGATGCAAGCCGTAAAGAAGTATTTAACCTGATGGATGTGGCAGAATCCGATAAGTCCAATGCTGTCGTGGTGAGAACCGCTGAAATTTTCAATGAAGAAAAGGATGATGATCTTGCCATAAGAAAGGTATTGGAGGAGCTGGGGGATCACGTGGCTGCTGATCATATCTACCTTATGCTGGCTGATCATAGCAAGAATACCTTCAGTGAGAGATATGAATGGTGCGCTGACGGGGTAAGGCCGAATCTGGGAGTATCACAGAAGGTCGACAAAGACATTTTTGAAAGGATCAAAGCTTTTAAACGTGGTAAATATTTCTGTGAAGATATAAGTTCTGTCAAAAATGCGGATGCGATATTATATGACTTTTTGAAGACAAGAAACATCAGGAATTCGGTTCAGGTTCCTTTGAAAAAAGGTGAAGAGATCATAGGGTACTTCGGAGCGGATAATGTTGCGATCAGTGATGAGAAAAAGATTACAGATATCATGTTGACAGTATCGTATTTCATTTCGGCAAGGATCATTGTGGCTCAGATGGATATGTGACGGCATTAATTGTCTTAAAACCTTAAGGAAAACATCATTAGGATGCTTTGCGTTTAACAGATACATATGATAAAATCTTTGGTAATAAAAGTTCGGGTATTAGTAACAGAGTGAGGTGACATATGAGTTACATTGATCAGGAAGCCACAGGCGAGTTGCTGCGGTTGGCTGTAAAGAGTAGTAGTTTTTCAGTCTCCGACATATGTAAGGAGATGAATATATCAACAACATCTATATATAACTGGTTTAGGGGCGATACTCTTCCCAGTATAGAAAACCTCTTCTTGTTTGCTGAGCTCGTTGGACAGAAGGTGGATGATATTGTTGTGTATGTATCTGACAGAAACAACAAGGCAGATGCTGCATAAAGACTGCGTCTTAATTCTGAAATATATTGCGTGCAAAAATCCCGTCACTCCATTATAGGAGTGACGGGATTTTTTAAAAGAAAAGGCCGTCACAAAATGTGACGGCCTGAATAATATATAGTAGTGGGTGTCACACCTGATCAATTACAGATTGATCTTGTAATCGTCTCTGCCTTCGCCATCGATGGTGAAGTAAGCAGCTGATTCGTCAGCATTGATATAAATCTTGACATCCTTAACGGTAGCCTTGATCTTCTTTGCAGCAGCTATTGCATCGTTCTCGATGCTTGCGGGATCATAATCGATTCCATTGATCTGGAGTGTAACAGCAGCCTTAACAGCTGTTTCGTTTGTTGTCTTCTTTGCAGCAGGCTTTTTCTCAGCAGCCTTCTTTGCAGCAGTCTTAGGAGCAGCCTTCTTTTCAGCAGCTGCTTCTGCCTTCTTAGGAGCAGCCTTAGGAGCTTCCTTCTTCTCGGCAGTTGCTTCTGCCTTCTTAGGAGCAGCCTTAGGAGCTTCCTTCTTCTCAACAGCTGTTTCTGCCTTCTTAGGCTCTTCCTTCTTAACAGCTACAGTTTTAACAGCTTCTGTCTTTTTCTCTTCAACAGATTTTGCAGGAGCTGCGGTTTTAGCTGCCTTAGGAGCAGCTGTCTTTGTCTTTGCCATATTAATATGTCTCCTTTGAAAAAATAAAAGCTTTATGAAATTGATTTTATTTCCGTAAATCAGAGATGTCAATATTTTCAAGCATTTTAAAGGCTTTCAGCTCAATTTTTTTCACAAAAAGCAATCAAAATATGACGATATTTTGTAATAATGCTGTAAGGACATAAACGATTTAATTAATATATATTATTTCTATAAATATCGGAGGGGGACTCATATATGCTTGTGTTAAGAAGGAAAAAAGATCAGACGTTGGTCATAAACGGTAATATTAAGATAACTGTTGCAAGAGTGGATGGAAATGGAGTCAGACTTGCTATAGAGGCACCGGATCAGGTCAGCATAGTAAGAGGGGAACTTACTGAGTCTGCGGCTGCGCCTACAGACGACATCGTGCCTATCGTTGAGCATAAATCAAAGAAAAAAAGCAGTGTATTAAAGAAGATCGTGATTTAAATATATGAGTTTTAAAATAAAGAGGATACACATTGTTGTGCACCGCACATCGATGTGTATCCTCTTTTGCTGTCCATTAATTAATCCATCGGTGACGGTTCTCGCCGGCGGGAACCGTCACCGGTGGAGCTTCCTTTCCGTAAATTAAATCACCCGGGACGATTCTCAACGTCGAGAACTGTCCCGGGTGGCGTTTCATCAGTTTACTGAAAATTAAAGGTTGATCTTGTAATCAGCGCTTCCTGCACCATCAACTGTGAAGTAAGCGGCTGAATCCTTGGCATTAACATAAACATTAACAGCCTTAACATCCTTCTTGATCTTCTGAGCTGCTGCAACAGAATCCTTTGTGATGCTGTTGAAATCATAATCCTTACCATTGAGCTGAAGTGTGATAGTTGACTTGATAGACATTTTATTATCCTCCCTACAAAAAAACTTATAGCATGCATGCACAGGCATGTAGTCTACACCTGCGGATGTAACCCGGCATCCGCTCCCTAAAAATAAACGTTTACATTATATTTTCTATCCCTGATTTTGTCAATTCTATGATTCTCATCAAAATTGGTCTCGAATAAAATGTAAATGCATTAAAAAAATACAGAAGCTGTTTTATATAAACGATTTTTTGTCGACAAATATGGTAGGTACTGTGGGCAGCGATCGGTTCCAATCCGAAAATGGTATAGTCAGGACCGATAAGTGATGGAGAAACAACATGAATAACAAAAGAAAAAACATCAATGACATTGCGATCCTGTTACTGATATCTATCTTTATGAATGGCTTTGAGACCGGCGGATATCAAGCGGCACTTTTGTACATAGGTGAAGAGTATTCATTGGATCACGGGGCTCAGGGAGTTATAGCTTCCGTAGAACTTTTCGCCACCATGATAGCACCTATCATCCTTGGCTCCCTGGCTGACAGGGTGGGAAAAAAGATAATGCTTACACTGTTCACAGCCACGAGAGTCATTTCCGGCATCATTATCCTTTTGGCAACCGGCTCACTTCAGTTCTCGGTGGGTGTTTTCATTCTGGGATTTGCTACAAGTATCATTCAGTACGTGGCCATCGCTGAAATGGATGATGCCTATCCGGTTACAAAGCATCAAAGGATGGGTGGCATTGCAGCAATGTATGCATTTGGTGCGGTAGTAGCTCCTTTGATAGTGGGTTTTGCTCTTAAGACTGCTCTCGGATGGAGAACATTTTTTGCGGCAGATGCCGTGATTTCGTTTGTGCTTGCGGTACTTCTCTGGAAGATCAGTTTCGAGCCCAGAGAGAATCCTGAGGACGCTGAGGTATTTGAATATGAAGGCGCGGGTTCAGGCGGTTCCGGAAACATTTATATAAAGGGAGTTATCTATCTCTGTATCATCATGTTTATCTATGTTGGAGTTGAGAACGGAGTCGGTTTCTTCCTGAACGGTTTCATGCATGATAATGTCCACTCCGAAAGAGGATATATTGCCCTTTCAATTTTTTGGATGGCAATGATTCCTTCCCGTATCATCTGTGGCTATCTCAGCAAATATAGAAGATTACTTCTCTGTGCGGCACCCACGGGAGCAGCATTATTCCTGGCATTTCTGTCTGTAGTTACAAATGAATACGTTGCATTTGTGGTGGTATTTATCATGGGCTTTTTCTGCGGTGCGGTTTATCCCAACGTACTTACTTATGCGGCAGATTACAGCGGCACTAAAACTGCAACTGTAATAGCAGCCATAACGGTTGCGACGGGAATAGGCGGAACGCTGGTGTCTTTTGTATTCGGATTTTTGGAGAAGGCAGTTGGCTTCACATGGTCCTTCAGGATACTTGCGGTATTCCTGGCACTGGATCTGTTCTTTGCACTTCAGGTGGTTATGACAAAGAGTAAAAAACTGAATTCCACCGGTGGCTAAAGCGGGTGTAGTAAGCTGCACACCGGCAGGGAATGAATAAAGGTTAGAGTTTACATGATATAAGCATTGTATAGAAAGGCATGACATGAGCGGTACAGTATCCGTAGTTGATCTTGAAAAGTATATAGTCGATAACATCGAAACAGCCATCAAGGAAGGTTATATCAAGGTATATTATCAGCCTGTAATACGTACTATTACAGGTAAAATATGTGCGGCAGAGGCATTGGCCAGATGGGAGGATCCACAATACGGGTTCCTCAGTCCCGGTGCATTTATAAAGACATTGATCCAGGCCAAAAAAATACATCTTCTTGATATCTATGTAATAAATGCTGTGTGCAGGGATATTAAGGAGAAGATCGATAATGGCGATACACCATATCCGGTTTCTGTCAATATTACAAAAAACGATTTCGCTGAATGTGATCTTTTAAATGTTTTTGAGGAAGCGGAACAGGACAGCGGAGTACCTGCAAAGTATCTATGCCTTGAGGTCAGTGAAGAAATTTTCAGGGATAATTATGATATCCAGGGTGTGATAGAGAACCTGCTGTCCAGGGGACATGAGAAGTGGCTGGATGATTTTGGCTTTGGCTATGGCTCTTTTAGCGCGCTTGAAAAAAAGTACAGCGTGATAAAATTTGATGTCAGATTTTTACGAAGTTTGAAAGGTGAAGAGCTGGAGAGAGCCAGGACCATAATAGCTTATTTTATCAACATGGTTAAACGGCTTAATTTCAGTACTCTGGTAGAAGGTATAGAGACCGAGAGCGAATATAATTACTTTAAAGATCTGGGATGCGAAATGATCCAGGGCTTTTTCTTCTCCAAACCTATGCACTTAAAGGAATTGAACAAGCAGGGATTTGAGGTGGAATCAATAGAAGAACGTGATTATTACAATGCTATCGGCCAGATAGAGATAGAAAACGGATCCATGTTTGAAGCCAACGGTGTGACCAATGCTGAAGCCATGGCAGTTTTTGAATATAAGGATCAGAATTTTACCTATCTGTATCAGAATGAGGCCAATAAGCAATATCTTAAATATCTAGGTGGATTAACAAGCCAGTCTGCGGAACGTATCATCAACCAGAAATCCGGTGTGCTTCAGGAGAAGCTGCGCCCGTTTATCAGGGAGCTTCAGAAGGAAAAGACAGATGTAAAGTTCTCTCATGTTTACAGAGGAAATCTTATTAATTTAAAAGCAAAATTCGTAGCCAAAAACCCTAAGACCGGAGCCCTGGCACTTGCAGTCTACAGCTCCATGACACATGATGAGAACTGGGGTAAGGCTACTCTGTTTGCAAAGGCTATGGGTGAAATCTATTGCATGTACGACAGGATTGATCTTGTTGATATGAAAGACGGCAAGATAAAGAATACCTATATGAATACCAATGAGTATGGAGGTATTTCTGAAGGCGCTCTTTTTACGGAGGCTGTAGAGGAATGGAGCCGGGAGTATATAGCGCCGGATGAAAGAGAAAAATACACAGAGTTTATGAAGCTGTCAACTCTTAAAGAAAGGTTATCAAAGAGAAAAACAATACATGACAGAAGGGTATTAAAAACACAGATGGACGATGGGCGCTATGAGCCAAAGAAGTATATTCTTATGCCGGTTGAAATAGATGGAAAAGATATGGTTCTTTCGGGAATAGTGAATATTAATGTTGATGGAAATTGATACCTTATTTAAACAGAGGTAATTGGAATGATACAAAAAACCTTCGTATTATCCCGTAGAGATGAAATGTGGTCGGTTCTTCGGGAATGGGAACAGTTTATCCAGGATAAACCTAAAAAGAATATGTTTCTGGTCTTTACCGAGAACGGGATCACAGAAGATAAACTGTATGACGTTTTATCTCTGGTATTCAAGAAGTATCCTGACATATGTATGGTAGGCGTACACCAGGGTGCATCCCATAAGTACAGCGAATTCCTGAGGGTATCTTTCTGCCTTATGGAACATACTACGGTGACACCTTTCTCCTGTACATTTGAGTATATCGATGAACAGGGCGCCTTCGATGAGCTTTCAGATATGGTGGAAAATATTGAGGATCCTGCCTGCATTATACTTTTTGCAGCAGGGAGTTCAGCTAAGATATCCTATCCCATGTCACTTTTTGAAAAGAAATACAATATACCTATAGCAGGTATTTGGACTGCGGACTTTGAGGATGTTTGGTCTGATACCCATTTTGTATGGCAGAACGAAAAACTTTGCAGAGGATTTGCGGGAGTTATATTGTCCGGCAAAGATTTGATGGTCCATACCGAGCTTTTGACCGGTTGGAGACCTCTGGGAAAGAACTTTCAGATTGAGTTAAGGAAGAAAGTCAGTGGATTAAATATAGGAGAAAACATTGTAAAAAAAATAGACGGAATGAATGCTACAGAGATATATGAAAAGTATCTCAACATAAAGCCGAATGGTGCATTTCTCGAGAACATCAGGGAATTCCCTTTCCTTGTAAAAAGAGATAATCAGATCCTCAGCAGAAGCCCTTACAGATATGACAAGGCAGGACAGCTGTATTTCCTTGGGGATTTCAGACAGGATGATATCATAAGCTTTTCATCCGGTAATAAAAGCAGCATATTCAGTGAGATAGCATATAAGGTTAACAGATTTGCAGAATTTGTCCCACAGGGTTCTTTCTTATTCGGAAGCGATACAAGACAGAACTACATCGTACCTGAATATAAGGAGCTCAATGCCTTCCAGAATATTGATGAAAACATTCAGTATATCCGTGGAAAGGGACAATTCCTTTTTATGGATGGAAGGGGAGGCACTCACAATGTTTCCAGCGTTATCCTGGGACTCAGAGAAGGCATGCCTGATATACAGGAGCATGTTGATTATTCCGATACCATAAATGTTGCTGAGACGAATGCTGTAATTCCGCTGGCGGACAGAACCAGTATTTTCCTCCAGGCAATAACGAATGATCTGAATGAGGCTATTTCCAAAGCGGAAAGTGCAAACGAGGCTAAATCTTCGTTCCTTTCACACATGTCACATGAGATCCGTACACCTATAAATGCCATCCTTGGCATGGATGAAATGATCCTTAGAGAAGCTGATGATTCCGATGTTAAGGGCTATGCCATAGACATTAGAAATGCAGGAGTTGAACTCCTTGGCATCATCAATGATATACTGGATTTCTCCAAGATAGAGTCAGGAAAACTATCGGTTATTCCTATCGAGTATAAGACCGCTGATATGCTTAGGGATCTTTATCATATGATAAAGAAGCGTGCCGAGGATAAAAAGCTGAAGCTTATTCTGGAGGCTGACGAGGATATTCCGGAAGTGCTGTACGGGGATGAAATCCGTGTGAAGCAGATCATAACCAACATTCTTACCAATGCGGTCAAGTATACAGAGACGGGCAAAGTATGGTTCAGAGTTAAGCTTGAAAGCCTGAATCCTGCTGAGGTTGTGCTGGACATTTCTGTCGAGGATACCGGAATAGGAATTAAAAAAGAAGAGATAGGAAAGCTCTTTGAGGCATTTGAAAGACTTGACGAAAAACGAAACCGTACAATAGAGGGTACAGGTCTCGGCATGAACATTACCCAAAAGCTTTTGAGAGAGATGAACAGCCATCTTGAGGTTCAAAGCGAGTACGGTAAAGGATCCATATTCTCTTTCAAGCTTACTCAGGCGGTAAGGTCTCCTGCGCCTATGGGTAAGGTTAATGTTGAAGAACGGAAGGATGAATATATCAATAATGGACCTTCATTCTATGCACCTGAAGCTACAATTCTTGCGGTGGATGATACGGCACTGAATCTCACAGTAATCAAGGCCCTGGTTAAGCAGAACAAGATCAAGGTCGATACGGCGGAAAGCGGCCAGGATGCAATAGAGCTTGTGAAGAAGAACCATTATGACATTATTTTCCTGGATTATCGTATGCCGGTCATGGATGGAATCGAGACCTTGCACCGTATGCGTGAACTGGACGGCTCACCATGTATGTATACCCCGATCATCTGTCTTACTGCTAATGCTGTTACCGGTGCCATTGAGGATTACATGAAGGCAGGATTTGACGACGTTATAACCAAACCAATTGATGCCGGACTTCTTGAAAAGAAACTGAGATTCTACATTTCTCCTGATCTTATACAGGAGGCAGGTGAAGGAGATGTCCCGGAAGAGGATGATCAGCAAGAGGAGGAGACATTACCCGAAGAGCTTAATAACATACCGGAGTTAAATGTCAGGGACGGTCTTCAGCATTGCGGTTCTGCTGAAGGATACCTGACTGCTCTGAGAAGCTTCTATGACAGTCTGAAAGATAATATAAGAATAATTCAGGAAAATTTTGAAAAACTGGATATAAAGAATTATACTATAAAGGTGCATGCTATGAAGAGTTCGGCGAGGATTATCGGTGCAGCCGAGTTATCCTCATTGGCAAAGGATCTTGAAGCAGCCGGAGATGAGGAAAGACTTGATGTCATCCTCATGGATAATCCAAGGCTTGTCAGTATGGCGGAAAGCCTTTATGAATCGCTGGATAAATATTTTGGCATGGAAGAAGAGGATGATTCAGATCTTCCGGAGCTTTCGGATGATGAATGGTCTGATTTCATGATAAATCTTAACAGCTTTGTTGAGATGTATGATATCGATGACCTGAAAATGATGCTGGAGATGCTGAAAGAATATCGTCTGCCGGAAAAGAAAAAGAATATTTATCTGGAACTGAAAAATGCGGCAAAGGGACCGGACTGGGGTAAGCTGTCTGAGCTTGCGACAGCGGAATAAGTGTAGAAAAGTGGAGATGACATTTTATGTATCTGAATAGCGTTTTGATCATAGGCGACAATCTGAATTTTATGGCGCAGGCCATGATACGTATCCTGAAGAATAACGGATATGTTGTATATACCTGTGGCTTTAATATTGCCGGCATTAACGAAAAAGCAAGTGATGCAGGAGTTTTTATCCTGTATCTGGACAGTGTTTCATTTGCGGATAAATCGGTTTTCGACTACATAGAGACTTTAAGTTCAAACAGAATCATCTGCGCCATCGGAAAGCCTAATGAATACAGAGAATTTTATAAGGTTTATCCTAAGGAACGTGTTAACATCGAGATGCCTCATCCTGCCAATGTCATGATCCTTGTGGATCAGCTGAGACGTGAACGCACCTTGAATGATGAGAGTGTCAATTCTGAAAAAACCCATAAGATCCTGCTGGTGGATGATGACAGTACTTTTCTTGAAGTGTCCAGTGGGTGGCTGAAAAAATATGGAAAATACGATGTATCTATCGTAAACTCCGGACCTCATGCCATTGATTATCTGGATAAGTATACACCGGATCTGATACTTCTCGATTATGAGATGCCGATGATGGATGGACCTGCGGTTCTCAATAAGCTCAGACAAAATGAACGTACCAGGAACATTCCTGTATTTTTCCTTACCGGAAAAAATGACAGGGACAGCATCATGAAGGTTATGATGATGCGGCCTAATGGATATCTTCTGAAAACCCTGGATCAGCAGCAGTTGGTATCAAGAGTGAATGATTTCTTTATAAGCCAGAAAAAATAAAAGAATATAAACATTGGTTTCGCTTAAAAAATAAAAAAATCATTGCTATTTTGATAAATGACTAGTAGCATATAACTAAATGTTTAAGGAGATTAAAGGGATATAACCATTTTCCTGAAGCTGCGATATGATTTGTAGAAATTGTAATAATGAAATATCTGATACATCAGCATTCTGCCCTAATTGCGGAATGCTGTTTGTTGTATCATCCCCTGAAAGCAGCCCGGAGATACGTCATAACGATAACCTTCCTTTTTACAGTGCAGAACTGTTTCGGAAAATGATACAGAAGGAGAATGCTCAAAAGGAAGCGGAGGGATCGGCTGATGTTCAGGGTGGTGCACTCTCTGCGGAAGAATCTGCTGATGATCAGCTTGATAAAATGTATGCCAGAGCCTTACAGCTCGAAAGAGAACAACAGGCCGCAAAGAGGCGTAAGGAGGCTGAAGAAAGGGCTAAATTAGCTGACGAGATCGCCCGTAAAGAAGCGGAAGAAGAAATTAAAAAGCGTATGGCGGAAAATGAGCGCCATGACAGGGAAGTGGCAGAAGAACTGGCAAGGAAAAATGTTATTGATGAAGAAGATCCTGGTGAAGAGGAGCTGAAAGAGAATTCGGCTGAAGATAAGACTTCGGATGATGAGATTTCTGGTGCTGAGACTTCTGATACTGAGATTTCTAATGCTGAGATTTCTGAGGATGTTGAAGTTGATGGAATCGGAGAAGAAGCACCTGAAACCGGAGAAGCTGATGAAATCGGAGAAGCAGAAGCTGCTGAAATCGAGCAAGATAACACTGAGTCAGAAGGAGGCGCTTCTGAAACCGGGCAAAACAACACCGAGTCAGAAGGAGGCGCTTCTGAAACCGAGCAAAACAACACCGAGCCAGAAGGAGGCGTTTCTGAAACCAAGCAAAACAACACCGAAGCAGAGGCGGCCTTTGGAAATGTCTCTGAAGAAGCTTCTGAAAAAACTGTTGTTCCTGAGACTGAGGAAGCAGATGATCCGACTCTTCATGCTGTGGATGATTCCGACGATTATATATTTGGCGATGAAGAAGTCGAAGAACCGGAAGTCGAAGAGCCGGTTGTTTCTGACACTGAAGAACCTGCTGAAGCAGTCGAAGAAGAGCCTGCTGAAGAAAATTCTGAGACAGAAGAAAAATCTGATGTTGCAGATATAGAAGAAACGGAAGATTCTGATACGTCAGATACCGAAGAGACAGGGAAATCTAAAACTGTAGAATCAGAAACCGAAGCAGAAGAAACTGAGACAGAAGAATCCGAAGCAGTGGTGTCAGAAGAGATAACAGAAGACACTGATATATCAGCAGAATCTGAAATAACTGAGGAAAACAAAACAGAGGAACCTCTTGAGAATGAAGCAGAGACAGTTGAACCTGAAACGGCTGATGATATAACTGATACTGTTCAAATAGCCGCTGAATGGAAACCTGTGCCGGAAATGGCACCTGAGTCCGTTGAGTCTAAAGAAGAGTCTGTGGTAGTTGAGGCTCAGCAGCAAACTGAAGAAGTGCTTGAAACTGAAAAGCCATCTGGATCGGAGCCAACTGATAATGTGGAAACAACTGAGGCGGAGCCGGTTGAAATCCTTGAAGCCGTTGAGGCCGAAAAAGAGTCTCAGGTAGTTGTGGAATCAGAAACTGAGACCAATAATAAAACAGAAAACTTATCAGAGCAGCTAAAGCAAAATAAGTATCAGAAAAAGCAGAAGAAGTCGAAATCCAAGAAAAAGAACCGGAAATCGAAGAGAGAAGACAAAGTATCAGAGCAGCTGACAGATAAGCAGGGAGCTGTGTCTGAACTCAAAACAGCAGAAAAAGTGAATGTTCCGGAGCCTGAAACAGATTCCGGTGAAGCTACAGAGCCTGAGCAGAAGAAAGAGAAGCCGGGAAAGGTAGTTTCTGAATCAAAGAAAACAGCTTCTGAATCAGAAAAGACTGTGACCGGGCCTGAAATCAGCAGTAAAGCCAAACTGGCGGCTGGAGCTGCGGCAGCAATAGTGGTTTTATCACTTATTGGTTATAATGCCTGGAACAATAAGCCCGAGAACAGAGCTGTCAAAATACTGAAGGATGCAGAAAGCGCCTACAGCTCAGGAGATTTTGAAAAGGCTGAGGGATTGTATTCACAGTATATGGAGCTTGGTGATGCTGAAACGGAAACATTGATCCATATGGCAGACACCTATGTCAATAGAAACAGACATGATGAAGCGGTGGATATGATAAAAGCTGCACTGGATGCTCATCCTGAGAGTGAAGCTTTGCAGAAGGCATATAATGATCTCGAGCCGGTTATAAGCTTCTCTCAGGCAGGTGGAACCTATGACAGTCCTATATCCGTAAGTCTTTCTGCGTCAGGAACCTGCGATATTTACTACACATTAAAAACTGACGACGGAGCAGAGGATGAATCTAAGTACTATCTCCCTATAATACTGGAGGAGAACGGTACTTATGAAGTTGAAGCTTATGGGCAAACGGCTGACGGTTATAAAGGAGCTTCTGTTACGGAGACTTTTGTTGTCGAAATAGCGCCTGAAGAGGAAGAAACTGAGGAAAGCGTTGAGGAAACAGTTGAGGAGACAGCTGAAGAAACTGAAAATGCTGAATTTAGTTTCGCTAAGGAATACGAATCCTATCCTGATACACTTGTAGAGATATTGCCTGCCAACAGACGTGATATGGGGGACTATTCAGTGTTTGAAGCCCAGGTCTACCATGATCATAACAAGGATGTGCCTGTAGGTGAGTCCAGAACTGAGACTATAAAGATCAGCAATAAGGCTTGGCTTCACTACAAGGATTTCAATCCTAATGAGATACGTGTCATAGATGCGTATGTATTTTTGAAATATATAGGTATTCTGAATGCCAGAACAGATGAAAATGGTATCGTAACAGATTTCGATTTCTATCTGGGAAGACAGAGATAAAAAGAAAAAAGGTCGTCCTTAGGGAGTGAAATCCCGGAGGACGGCCTTTTTGAAAAAACTAACATAAAAAAATCCTAAAAAGTGTTTGACATATGCTTCGCTTGTTGCTATATTAATTGAGCGCTCGTAAAGAGCGGCAATTAAATAGCTTCAAACGAAGCGTTTTTGAACCTTGAAAATCAAAGATCGATTAATACACAGACCCTGAAGATTCTATAAAGAAGATTCAGAAGCGGAGGATCTGAAAAGATCTGAAGCGAGACCAAAAGGTCTAAAGCGAAAATACAATCGCAGTAAAGAAAACGGACAAAACAGAAGCCAAGCTTAGTTTTGAACGGGAAGAGAACTTAAAGAGCGTAAGCTCTTAACATTTAATATGAGAGTTCGATCCTGGCTCAGGATGAACGCTGGCGGCGTGCCTAACACATGCAAGTCGAACGAGCGAGAGATGAAACCTAGTGATTCTCGAGCGAGTGGCGGACGGGTGAG
>NZ_JNJM01000034.1:0-26373 GCF_000701645.1 Oribacterium sp. FC2011 | reverse complement strand
GTTAGAACAATATTCGTAGCAATCTTCTTCGCAGTAATGATGACACTTACATCTTTTGCACAGACTGACCTTGAGGCTCAGGCACTTGCAAAGGTTAATGAGATAAGAATGGCAAATGGACTTTCAGCAGTTCAGTACAGCGCATCTCTTGAGACAACATCTGTAGTAAGAGCAAACGAGATCACAACTAAGTTCTCACACACAAGACCGGACGGAACAGACTGGTACACAGTAAATGCAGATCTTCAGTACGGCGAGAATCTTGCAGAAGGCTACAACACAGCAGACGAAGTAGTAAACGCATGGATGGCATCACCTACACACAAAGCAAACATCTTAAAGCCTGACTTCACAACTTGCGCAATCTCAACAACAACTCAGAACGGCAGAACATACTGGGCACAGGAATTCGGAATCTAATATAGAAGAAAAACTTATAACAATAATTCTCATGATAAACATAATCCTACGCAAAAAAGACCCCGCCGGAAAAACCGGTGGGGTCTTTTTTGCCAATAAGGACGTCACGCGGGCGTTAAGAAGCCCATAATGTTTTGGTGATACGGTTTAATCAAAAAGTTCCTTTATCAGAACTTTCTTGTTTCCGGCAGGATACAGTCATATCGAATCGCTTTTCCGGATAATGAATAATCCGGCTTGATACCTGCAAGAAAAGGACCCTTCAGAGGTCTTTTTATGATGATTTTATGAGGTTTTGCCTGAAGGGCAGCATTAAAAAGCTCGTTTTCATCTGAGCATGGACGTTCAAGCTGCTGTAAAAGCTGGAATTTCTTTTTTACCAATGCACTTTTGGTCCTGGCAGGGAACATAGGATCCAGTAGTACCACGTCCGGGGAATGCTCCAAATTCTTCATGGCTTCGATGCTGCTTTCGATGTGTAATTCCATGCGGGAAACGATTTCATTTAGCAAAGGATCCTGAGCAGCACGTCGTAAAGTGTCTTCAAGCAGAGATGCTATAACCGGATCATATTCATAAAGGATAACATTAAAACCTGAGGCTGCAAGAAGAAGGGAATCTTCACCCATTCCGGCTGTTGCATCAATTATAACAGGGGTATGATCAAGATCCTTAAGTTTTGCGCATTTTACCAGAAGCTCCCGCTCCAGGTTGCTCTTTTTTAATCTGGAAGCATTGGCAGTAAAGTCACCCCGGAGAGAAAGAGTTCCGTCAGTAAGGGACAGTCCTGTTTCATCCAGCTTTAAATATAGAGGTTTTTCTTTAGAGGATTTCTCCGAATCATCATCGGGAATTGAGGGGATTCCGGTGCCGGCTTCAGAGATAAATGCCTCAAGTTCTGATTTATCAATTGTGTAGGGAACACGGAGCCTTTCGGACAACATCCTTGCAGTATCAAGAAAAGTTCCGGATTCTGAATAGATCATCATTTTTGTTTCCATATATATTCCGTTCCAAGTGTAGAGTCGATTTTGACATCTGTGTGCCAGATATAAACGGTAAAAAACATGCATCTATAGATGAGAATGATTTTTAACTGTTATAAGTTTAAGAAAAGTCAGCATTTAAAGCAATGATTAAATCGTAGGATGTAAAAAGAGATAGGATTAAATAAAAATATGATGTATGTTATATTTGAACGAAAAGAGGGACCGGATCAGGTTTTCTTAGTGAATCTGATAGACGTCATAAGTTCTTGAAAAATATATAAAAGGGCTTAGGTTCCTGAAAGTGAGGAAATTATGAAAAGAATAATATCAAATGAAAACATTAAACAAATGGTAAAGAGAGGTTCTGCGGCAGGACTCATCATGCTGCTTCTCGGTACAAGTATTGCCTGTGGAAAGAAACCAACGGCAGTGGAAACTACTGCTGCTACTGAGGCAGCAACAGAGGCTGCCACTGAAGCGGAAACTACGGAAGCAATCAATGATTTAAAAGAAATCACAGGAAAAGTATCAGATGCTGCAATGCATTCCCTGGTTCTTGAGGATAAGGATGGAAAAACCTACGAATTAAGCCTCGTGGATGGTGTAGATACCAGCATGCTTCAGGGCGGCGTGGAAGTCGGAATGGATGTTACTGTGGAACTGGACAGTGCGGGAGATGTTATCTCCATAAGACCGGCAGGAACTGAACTTGTGGGAGAAACAGAGGAAGCAGAAAGCAAAGAAGCTGTTTCAAGTGATGAAGTTAAGCAGCTTCAAAGCGGTGTTAAGACTGTGGCTGACCTTAGCTATGATGTTCAGAATGCCGGAGCCATTAGTGGAGTTGTTATAGAAGCTTCGGAGGAAGACGGAACCATAGTACAGACAGTTGAAGGTCCTGTTGAGTTTACAGTAAGCAAAGAAACCGATAAAAGCGCGGTCGGAGGAAAGGTTAATCCAGGTGATGGTGTCCGCGTATTCTTCAATGAAGATGGAGATGCACTTTCTTTGGAAAGTATGGATATGTCAATTAATAATCCCGATGCCGCAGTTGCAGCTGGAGAAGTGATCCTTGATGTGGCAAATAATGATTTCAAGTCATTTGCCTCTAAGGTACAGTATCCTATACTTGTGGACGGAAAGGAATATGCCGATGCGGAAGCTCTTGAAAAAGCAAAGGACAGCATATGGACTCCTGAACTTATAAAAGCGGTTGTTACTGAGGATCTTCTGAAAACAGCGGCAAAGGACGCGGGAATATTTATAGGTAAGGATGACGGTCCTTATGTTCTTATAAATAATGACATGGTATTTGAGATATCAGGCATAGCTGTACGAAAGGTCGTACAAAACTAAGATCAGAGTATCTTCAAAAAAACATGAACAAAACAAAAGAATAAAAAGATTGTTAATTCTATAACACCATAATAGTTTAAATGTATCATGGATGTTATACTAATTATAGTTTTGATTAATGAGTATATTTATGTCTACACAGGAGGGTACGAATGGTAACTAATGATAAGGGTGCTATCGCGCTTAAACACGAAGTCATCGAAAGACTGGCAAGGGCCGCATGGGAGGACAGACTCGGCAGGGAAGCAGAGAATGAGACTATCATGGCTATTTCACCGGGGCCTCACTCAACATGGAGATGCTGTGTTTATAAAGAGAGGGAGATCCTGAGATGGCGTATCCGTCTCACAGAGAATCTTGATGCCAATCCTTACGCAACCGAGCCTAATCCAAACATTATCCAGGTTATAGATCCGGCTTGCGAGGAGTGTCCGCTTTCTTCCTATACAGTAACTGATAACTGTCGCTTATGCTTGGGAAAGGCATGTCAGAACAGCTGTCGTTTCGGCGCCATCACTATGGGTGACCAGAGAGCACATATCGATCCCAACAAGTGTAAAGAGTGTGGAATGTGTGCCAATGCCTGCCCTTACGGAGCTATCGCTCACCTTGAGAGACCATGCCGTAAGCCTTGCCCTGTTAATGCAATTACCTATGATGAGAATGGCATTTGCAAGATCGATGACAAGAAGTGCATAAGATGCGGCCAGTGTATCCACAGCTGTCCTTTCGGAGCTATCGCATCCAAGCTTGATGTTCTCGACATCATAAAGGATATCAAGGAAGGTAAAGAAATATACGCAATGTGTGCTCCTGCTATCGAGGGACAGTTCGGTAAGGAAATCACCATGGGTTCCATCAGAGAGGCACTTAAGAAGCTTGGCTTCACAGATATGGTTGAGGTTGGTCTCGGCGGAGATATGACTGCTGCATATGAGGCTGAGGAGTGGTATGAGGCACGTCAGGAAGGCAAGAAGATGACAACCTCCTGCTGCCCTGCATTTATCAATATGCTGAGAATGCATTATCCTGATCAGTTTAAGGAGAATATGTCAGAGACAGTATCACCTATGTGCGCTATCTCAAGATATCTCAAGGTGACACATCCGGGATGCAAGACCGTATTTATCGGACCATGCATCGCAAAGAAGTCTGAGGCTCATGAAATGGGCATAAAGGATAATGCTGATTATGTACTTACCTTCGGTGAGATGCAGGCAATGCTGAGATCAAAGAATGTTGAGATGGTTCCTGTTGTTGATCCTTATCAGGAGTCCTCAATCTGGGGCAAGAGCTTTGCAAGCTCAGGCGGAGTTGCCAATGCTGTTCTTGAGTGCATGAGAGAGCGTAATCAGGATGCAACAGGAATCCAGCTTCGTGCAGCAGCAGGTGGAAAGGAATGTACAACTGCCCTTCAGCTCCTGAAGCTCGGAAAGCTTCCGGAAGACTTTATCGAGGGAATGGTTTGTGAAGGCGGCTGCGTAGGCGGACCTTCAAAGCACAAGACAGAGCTTGAGATAAGAAAGGCACGTCAGGATCTTCTTAACCAGGCTGATGACCGTAAGATTCTGGACAACCTTAAGAACTATCCTATGGACAAGTTCTCCATGATGAGAGGACCGATGAACGAGTTTCATTGTGATAAATAATCTTTAATCCAAGGAATGACAATAAAAAAGCCGGGAGCCCGTAATCAGCGGGTTCCCGGCTTTTTAATATTCGCAATAAGGCTGTCACGCGGATGTAGCTTATTAAATGTGCCGCTTAAGGTTCGGAAAGAATCATCACCGTCACATTATAGGCACAACACCAATGTGACGGACAACGCGAAACCAATAATGGAGGTCTTTTTCCAACCCGGTTTCAGGAAAATCTCGCGTGTCAGAACGGAAGCTTGAAGGATGGTATGGAACTGATCGCTTCGTTCAGGCTGTCCAGGTATGACTTAAGAGTTTCAACGGAATCGAAGAAATCATCAATTTTCTGACTGTAGTTAGAGTAGTCGGCCTGCAGCTGCTCCACCATTTTATCAACTTTTTTCATGGTTTCTATGGCCGCATCAACTTCAGTTTTGTAGTCATTGACAACATTATAAAGATAGTAGCCTGCACCAAGAATAAGCGCCAGTGCAAGCAGTGTGATCAAAATAGTAAAGATCATAAGCCGGTGGTTCTGCTCAAGTTTTGTCATGATCTCTGCATTGGAAGGTTCCCTTTGGAATTCTTTCAGTGAGTCCTGAAAATCCTTATAGCTGTCAATGCTGTCTTCCGAACCGCTTTTGTTTGAGCGATTCTTTCTATCATCTTTAAGTTCCATAATTATATATCTCCTATATTGATGATTTATTGAATGAATATCTGCCTCACATATACAGATAAAAACAGTTTCTGAGAATACACATTATAATAAGTAGAATTATACCATATATAAGGTCATGTTAGTACAGTTTTAGCGGACCATGCAGATACGTCAATCGCTATTTAAAAAATTTCATAGTACCAAAATTTTTTAAATAACTATGCAGGAATAAACGACGAAATACCGTCATGCGCTTTTATCTCCATTATTCATAGTTTCAGAAACTACTTTTGTTCGGAAATTTCTTTCGTTGACTAAAGTATGACCATTAGGTATTATCAACAACGACAAGCGGATAGTTAAATTTTTTTATTAAAAAAATTTTTTCTATCTGCCTGAAAAAGTAACAAATAAAGAATTGAGATGTCGTTTTATCGACCAAAAGGAGAAAACATGGATTTCGAGAAAGTTAAGAGCATTATCGTTGACACACTTGCTTGTGACGAGGACAAGGTTACACCTGAGGCAAGATTCATTGAGGATCTTGAGGTAGATTCACTTTCACTCGTTGAACTTCACATGGCTCTTGAGGATGAGCTTGGACACTCAATCCCCGACGGTGAGATCGGAAAGCTTCAGACAGTTCAGGAGCTTGTAGATTACTGCAACAAATAATCAATTAAATCCTAAGAAATGATCCGCCTTCATCAAATCAGGCATGGAGATCTTACTCCAACCGGGACTTATGAAGGCATGGATGTTTACTAACTAAAGCCAAAGCTCGTCTTTGGCTTTTTCAATGAAGTATGGAGGAATATATGGAATCTCCAATTACAAAGATATACGAAATGTACAAGGACAGAGCTTTACGGAAGAAGGCTCTGGCTGACACTGTTGGACACAGCGGACTCAAGTTTAATTTCGGAAAAGATGCTCAGGATGCTAAATCAAAGAGTTCCGATAAGAAAACAGCCGGTTCCGAAAAGGGTGCAGAGGAAGTAAGGGACAAAAATGGTTTCCGTATACCTGCGGTAATGATACCTTCCAGTTTTATAACCTGCAGATCTTGTGGAAGACGTGCTCTCAGAAAAAAGTGGGAAGATAACTTTTTTGTATGTCCTGAGTGCGGAAAGTATGCACCTATCGGAGCTTATTACAGATTAAGTCTTATTCTTGACAAGGGTTCTTTTGAAGAGATAGATACAGAGATCAAAGCTGAAGATCCCCTGGAATTCCCCGGTTATAAAGAGAAGATCGAACAGCAGGAGGAAAAGACAGGTCTGAATGAATCTGTAATTTCAGCAATCGGAACTATTCAGGGCATCCGCCTTGTAACAGTGGTTCTGGACAGCAGATTCTTTATGGGGTCAATGTCTCGTGCAGTTGGAGAAAAAGTTACTCGTGCTATAGAGTATGCCGACAGGGAAAAATTACCATTACTTATTTTCAGCGCCAGCGGCGGAGCACGTATGCAGGAAGGAATCTACAGCCTGATGCAGATGGCAAAGACAACTTCCGCTGTACAGCAGTTCAGTGAGCATGGCGGATTGTTTATCAGCTTCCTTACACATCCTACTACCGGAGGTGTAACCGCAAGCTTTGCCACACTCGGAGACATTACCCTGGCTGAGCCCGGGGCTCTTATCGGATTCGCAGGTCCCAGAGTTATAGAGCAGACTATCAACCGAAAGCTTCCCAAGGGCTTTCAGCGTGCCGAGTATCTTGAGAACCATGGTTTTGTGGACAGGATAGTTGAAAGATATGAAATGAGAGATGTACTTACTGATGTACTGAAACTTCATATGGATTCAAAAAATATTCAGTCAAGAACATTTAAGGCTTCGGAGAATTAAGGATGATAAAAGAAATAATACAGGAAACAGAGCAGATTGAGGAAAGAATCAATGCTCTCTCTGAGAATGAAGAATTATTGGAAGAGAACGCTGAAGAGATACGTGAACTTGATAAAACAAGAAATGATCTTCTGTCCAAATGCACAGATTTAACAGCAGCCGACAGGGTTTATCTTGCAAGACATCCCAAGCGTCCTCACATTAAGGATTTCATAGATAATCTTTTTACAGATTTCTTTGAGCAGAAGGGGGATCACTTATATGACGAGGATCTTTCCATCTATGGTGGTATCGCACGTTATAAAGGATGCCCTGTAACAGTACTTGGACATCAGAAAGGCAGGACCATGGAAGAAAATCTTGCCTATAATTTCGGAATGCCAAGACCTGAAGGATATAGAAAAGCTCTTCGTCTTATGCAGCAGGCTGAGAAGTTTGGCCGTCCTATCATAACCTTTATCGATACTCCGGGTGCTTACCCCGGACTTGAGGCTGAAGAGCACGGACAGGGTGAAGCAATTGCAAGAAACCTTGCAGCTATGAGCAGCTTCCATGTACCTGTTATTTCTATAGTAACAGGAGAGGGAAATTCCGGTGGAGCCCTTGCAATAGGTGTTGCCAACAAGATCCTTATGCTGGAGAATGCAGTTTACTCAGTTCTCAGCCCTGAGGGATTTGCATCTATTTTATGGAAGGATGCCGGACGTCACGAAGAAGCCTGCGAAGTAATGAAGCTTACAGCCCGGGATCTCAGAAAGGCCGGTGTTGCCGATCATGTTATACCTGAGCCTCTCGGAGGTGCACAGGAAGATCCGGAAAGACTTTATGCGAGTCTTGATATAGTTCTTGAGAAGACATTTACAGACCTGTTAAAGCTGTCACCTGAGGAAGTAAGAAAAGATAGACAGGAAAAATACAGGAATATATAAAGAAGTTCAACAAAGTACAGTTGAATATCAGGAGTATAGTTTTGAAAGGAATAAAAATCATTGGCCTGGGAGGAGCACTCCCGGGTAAAACAGTCACAAACGATGCTCTCGGAGAGATCATGGATACATCGGATGCCTGGATATATCCCAGAACAGGAATCCATGAAAGAAAATTCTGCACGGAAGATGAAAGTGCATTGACACTTGCCATAGAAGCAGGAAGAAAAGCCCTTGAAGATGCAGGGATAAAGAAAGAGTCCATAGGCGCTGTTATCGTTGCGTCCATGTCACCGGATCTTGCAACTCCAAGTATGGCAGCTCTTATACAGCGAGAGCTGGAGCTTCCGGAAGTACCTGCACTTGATCTTAATGCTGCCTGCAGCGGATTTATATATGCCCTCGAAGTCGCAAGAGGTCTTTTATCAGCAGGTCTCGATGTATGTGATATTTATCCCGATAAAAAAGAAGAAAGAGAGTCCCGGAAGGCATCACAAAAGTATGCCCTTGTAATAGGAACCGAACAACTTTCAAGGCTTGTATCTATGGAAGACAGGACAACAGCCATTCTTTTCGGAGACGGTGCCGGTGCTGCGGTAATAGCATTGGACCGGGAAGAAGATGAGAATCTCTATGTGAGCCTTCTCGGTTCAAGAGGCTCCGGAGCCATAGAGGCACCCTCAATTTATACAGGGGCCTACGAGCAGAAGCTTAGAAAGAGTACTTCTGAGGATGGTCAGGAAAAGCCGAAGATCGATCACATGCTTATGGATGGTAAGGACGTATTTGTTTTCGCCTGCGATATCATACCAAAGATCATTAACGGACTTCTGGATAAGACTGGGCTAAACCTTTCGGATGTGGATCATGTTGTATGCCATCAGGCAAATGCAAGGATAATAAAACATGTTATCAGAGCCATGCATGCTCCGTCAGAAAAGTTCTTTATGAATATGGAAACTCTCGGAAATATCAGTGCAGCCTCAATCCCTATCGCTCTTTTCGATATGAAGAACAAGGGACTGCTGCATGAAGGAGACAGGATGATCCTGGCCGGTTTCGGAGGAGGCCTCACCTGGGGCGGATGTGTCATCAATTACAGATAAAGCTTTAGTCAGAATAATCAACAAAAACAGAGAAGGTAGATCATGAAGTTATTAAATGAAATTTTAGGAACCCGTTACCCGGTTATTCAGGGTGGTATGGCAAATATCGCAACAGGACGTTTTGCAGCAGCTTGTGCCAATGCCGGCGCCGTAGGACTTATCGGAACAGGTGGAATCAGAACAGCAGACGAGCTTAGAAATGAAATCCGCACAGCCCGTGAGCTTGCACCGGAGACAGCAGACGGATATAAGCCGGTTATCGGTGTTAACCTTATGCTTATGAACCCTTCAACAGATGATTTTGTAAAGGTTTGTATCGAGGAGAAGATTCCTTTGGTTACAACAGGTGCAGGAAATCCCGGAAAATATATGGAGGATTTCAAGGCAGCAGGAATAAAGGTAATCCCTGTAATAGGTGCGCCTGTACTTGCACAGCACGTTGAGAGACTTGGAGCTGATGCTGTTATCGCAGAAGGCACTGAGAGCGGCGGTCATGTTGGTGAGATGACAACCATGACACTTGTTCCTCAGACAGTTGATGCTGTAAATATTCCTGTTATTGCAGCAGGCGGTATTGCAGATAACCGTCAGTTCAGAGCTGCCATGGCTCTCGGAGCCTGCGGTGTTCAGGTCGGTACTGTTCTTCTGGCATCGCCTGAGTGTCCTATACATGAAAACTATAAGGCAGCTCTTCTTAAGGCAAAGGGTACAGATGCCATCGTAACAGGCCGTATAGGCGGAACACCTGTAAGAGTACTTAAGAACCAGATGACAGTTGAGTACTTAAAGCAGGAGAAGGCCGGCGCAGACAAGATGGAGCTTGAGAAGTACACACTCGGATCATTACGTCGTGCTGTATTTGAGGGAGACGTAAAGACCGGTTCCCTTATGTCAGGACAGGCTTGCGGACAGCTTAAGGAGATCCGTCCTTTGGCAGAGATACTTAAGGACTTAACACAGATGTAAATATTGCTATGAGCCATCAGGCTCCTGAGCATCTTTTATAAGACAAAAAACAGAGTCAAACGGGCAGGATATGTCCGACTGATCTGGAGGAGAAATAAATGAAGACAGCATTTTTGTATGCAGGACAGGGAAGCCAGCATGCCGGTATGGGTGCAGACCTTTACCGTGACTATCCTGAGTTCCGCAGAATATTTGATGGAGTTTCAGAGAAATTACAGAGTCAGAATCCGGATGATAAGAACTATGATCTTTGTCGCCTTTGCTTCGAAGATCCTGATGGAGTGATCAATGAAACTAAGTATACACAGCCGGCTATGGTAGCATTTGCCTGCGGTGTAACTGAGATACTTAAGGTTCATGGAATTCGTCCTGACTACGCTGCCGGACTTTCCCTCGGTGAGTACTCTGCACTTGAGGCTGCTGAAGTAATGGATGCCGAAACCGCAGTGGATATGGTTGCATATCGCGGAAAGAAGATGGCAGAAGCAAGCGTAGGTGTGGACTGCGGAATGACAGCTGTGCTTGGAATGGCTGAAGCTGACCTTGAGGAATGCTGCGAGAAAGTAAGAAATAAAACCGGTAAGGTTGTTTCCATCTGTAACTATAACTGTCCCGGACAGATCGTTATAGGCGGAGAGACAGAGGCTGTCGATAAGGTTACTGAGCTTGCAAAGGGTTATGATAAGGTTCGCTGCATACCTCTCAAGGTATCGGGACCCTTCCACACAAGCTTTATGTCAAGTGCCGGAGATGCTCTTCAGGAGTATTTCAAAAATATCCGTATGAACCGTCCTAAATGCACAGTTATGTTCAATTACCTTGGCGGTGAATCAGAGGCAGTTTCAGAAGCAATAAACTCAACAACAGCAACAACCGCAGCGGCATTCCGTAAGGAAATCCCCGAGCTTCTTGTAATGCAGGTTCAGAAGCCTGTACGTATGGAAGCGATAATCAGAAGTTTGTTTGAAAAGGGTGTCAGGAATTTTGTTGAGATAGGTCCCGGACATACACTTGGCGGTTTTGTAAAGAAGGTTGCCAAGGATATGGAAATCAAGGATTTCAACATTTGCTCAGTGGAAAACTCTGAGGAAGTGGAAAAGCTTATTGCAGATAAAGAGAGTGTATGATGAATAATTTAAAAGATAAGACAGCTATAGTCACAGGTGCTTCAAGAGGTATCGGAAGAGCCATCGCGCTGGAGCTTGCCGGAAGAGGCTGTAACGTGGTTGTTAATTTTGCAGGAAATGAGGCAGCTGCCCTCGAAACAGTAAAGCTGTGTGAAGAGGCCGGAGTAAAAGCCGTAGCCATGAAAGGTGATGTTTCCGATGAAGCAGCGGTTAATGAGATCGTTACTGCCGCACAGGAGCAGTTCGGAAGCATTGACATCCTGGTAAACAACGCAGGTATCACAAGAGATAATCTGATGCTCAGAATGAGTGCCGATGATTTTGATGAGGTTATCTCCAAGAATCTTCGCGGAGCCTTCCTTATGACAAAGTATGCAGGAAAGATCATGCTGAAGCAACGATCCGGACGCATCGTAAATATCTCATCAATCGTAGGATTACATGGAAATGCCGGCCAGGCCAACTACTCGGCATCAAAGGCGGGAATCATCGGTCTCACAAAGACCACTGCCCTTGAGTATGCAAGCCGCGGTATTACGGCCAATGTTATCGCCCCCGGCTTCATCGATACTGATATGACAAAGGCTTTACCGGATAAGGTAAAAGAATCAATGCTTACACGTATCCCGGCCGGAAAATTCGGCGAGCCTGAGGATATCGCAAAAGCCGTAGCCTTCCTTGCATCAGACGATGCCCGCTACATCACCGCCCAGGTGCTTGGTGTAGATGGTGGCCTTGGAGCGTAAAATATAATACAGAATGGAGTATGTCATGGAGAATAAGCGAAGAGTAGTTATAACAGGAGTAGGAACCGTAAACCCCACAGGAAATACTGTGGCCAAGTCTTGGGATAATATCCGTAAGGGAGTATGCGGAATCGCACCTATAACACATTTCGATACAACAGATTTCGTAGTAAAGCTTGCAGGAGAAGTAAAGGATTTTGACCCTTCACAGGTTATAGATCGCCGTGAACAGAAACATTTATCACGTTTCGCCCAGTTCGCACTTATCGCTGCAGAAGAAGCCATTTTACAGAGCGGCATAAAGGATACCACAGAATATGACGTATCCAGAATGGGAGTGATCATATCTTCCGGTATCGGTGCCCTTGATACCATCGAAGTAGAGCATAGCAGAGGTTTAAGCCATGGATATGAAAGAGTTTCACCTTTCTTTATCCCCATGTCAATTTGCAACATGGCAGCAGCCAATGTTGCCATACGTCACGGTTTCAAGGGAATGTGCACCTGTCCTGTAACAGCTTGTGCAGGTGGTTCCAATGCCATCGGAGATGCATTCCACAGAATCAGAGACGGATATGAAGATGTTATGGTTGCCGGAGGAACAGAGGCAAGCATTTCCCCGCTTGGAATAGGCGGATTCAGCAGCATGAGAGCCCTCAGCCAGGCAACAGATCCAAATCGTGCAAGCATTCCTTTTGATGCTGAAAGAGGCGGCTTCGTAATGGGAGAAGGATCAGGAATCCTTGTAATGGAGGAAAGAGAGCATGCATTAAACAGAGGGGCAAAGATCCTTGCTGAGATAGTTGGATATGGTGCCAACTGTGATGCTTTCCATATCACAAGCCCTAACCCTGAAGGTGAAGGCGGTGCAGAGTGTATGCGTCTTGCCATAAAGGACGCAGGAATTGATGCTTCAGAGATTTCTTACATCAATGCACACGGTACCTCAACTCATCTTAACGATTCCTGCGAAACAAAGGCTATCAAGGCTGTATTCGGAGAGAATGCATACAAGATCCCTGTATCTTCAACAAAATCCATGACAGGTCATCTTCTCGGAGGAGCAGGCGGAGTTGAAGCTGTATTCTGCGTAAAGGCTCTTGAAGAGGGATTTATTCCTGCAACCGTTAACTATAAGACACCGGATCCTGAGTGTGACCTGGATATAGTTCCTAACGAAGGAAGAAATGCAGACCTTAAGTATGCATTAAGCAATTCACTTGGATTTGGCGGACACAATGCCTGCATCATTTTTGCAAAGGCTTAAGGCAGCGGATAATGTTATAAGGAGGAAATATGGCAGAAGAATTAAAAGATGAGGAAAGAAAGCCTCAGGAATTGGGCATCGAAGAAATAAAGAATATAATACCTCACAGATATCCCTTCTTACTTATAGATCATGTTAATGATTATGAACCGGGAAAATTTGCTGATGCTACAAAATGTGTCAGCGTAAATGAACCATTTTTCCAGGGACATTTTCCGGAGTATCCGGTTATGCCCGGCGTGCTCATAATCGAAGCATTGGCCCAGACCGGAGCAGTGGCTCTTTTAAGTATTCCGGAAAATAAAGGAAAGATAGCTCTTTTCGGAGGTATCAAAAATGCACGTTTCAAGCGTCAGGTAAGACCCGGAGACGTACTTAAACTTCATTGTGAACTTACTAAGATGCATGGACCTGTTGGAATAGGTACCGCAAAGGCAACTGTGGACGGCAAGGTAGCCGTAGTGGCTGAACTGACCTTTGCAATTATGTGAGATTAAGGTGATTTGATATGCTTAGCAAGACAGTAGAGGAACTTTATAATAGATTCAGAGTTCATTTTTATATTCAGGTCTTCTCAAAAGGAAATACTTTTGATGATAACCTTACGTCAGTAGAGGCTTTCAGTCTGGAATGCATAAAGGCCCTTGGTGAGCCGACTGTGGCGGAATTCGCTAAAATGATGGGGATTTCTGCGCCCAATGCTGCCTATAAGGTAAATGCTCTGGTGCAAAAGGGTTACATCGAAAAAGTCCAGTCTCAGGCTGATCACAGAGAATACTTTTTGAGAACAACTGCAAGACTTAATGAATATAATAAGAACAGCTATGAGTTTCTTAAGAAGCTGGTGGATAGATGTGAAAGCAGATTTTCTCCGGAAGACATAGAAAAGTTTGACAATATGCTCGGAACCATAATTGAAGAAATGGTGCCGGAAGTAGACCCAAGTCATTTTAAGAAGAGCGACAGAAAATAGTTTAATATTTTGATTGCAAGACCGTTTGGAACATTATGTTTCGGACGGTCTTTTTTCGTGATAATGCAGTCACCCCAGGAACCCGGAAGGATTTTTTTGGCCCCGGATGCTGTGTAAGTCCGGTCTCAGTACATATGTTACAAAAGAACCCTATTATAATATTTCAAAATTACTAATTGACATCCTATGTTAAACAGAATATATTAAATGTAAGCGCTTACAGAAATACAAAGAGCTTTATTTTAGGAACATGTAAGCATTTACATCAAATTATAAATGATTTATCTGAAAGGGGATAAGTTCAAATGGAAAAATTAAACTATCAGGTACTTGAGAAATCCGGCTATCAGGGATACATCCTTAAGGATGCACCGGTTAAGGTTATGCAGTTCGGTGAAGGAAACTTCCTTAGAGCATTTGTCGATTATTTCTTTGATATGTCAAACGAAAAGGCCGGCTGGAACGGAAAGGTGACTCTGGTACAGCCTATCGCTGCTGGACTTACTGAACTTATCAATGAGCAGGAAGGTCTTTACACACTTTATCTTCGCGGATCAGAGAATGGTCAGAAGGTAAACAACAAGAGAGTTATCTCTGTTTGTAAGGATGCCATCAACCCTTATGAAAAGGAAGGCTTTGAGGCACTTCTTGAGCTTGCCAAGTCAGATGATCTTGAATATATCGTATCAAATACAACAGAGGCAGGTATCGTTTACGATGCGGATACAAAGTTTGATCAGGAGCCTCCTGTATCCTTCCCCGGAAAGATGACAAGAATCCTCTTTGAGAGATTCAAGGCCGGAAAGGGCGGACTTGTGGTTCTTTCCTGCGAGCTTATCGATAATAACGGTCAGGAGCTCAAGAAGATCGTTAACCGTCACATCGATGAGTGGAATCTCGGAGCAGATTTCAAGAAGTGGGTAAATGACGAGGTACTTTTCTGCTCAACACTTGTTGACAGAATCGTTCCCGGCCGTATCCGTGATCCTAAGGAGGTTGAGGAGATCGAGAAGGAGAATGGCTACACAGATCCTCTTATTGATGTAGGAGAGGTATTCGGTGTATGGTACATTGAAGGACCTAAGGAGCTTGAGGACAAGCTTCCGTTTAAGAAGGCCGGTGTAAATGTTCACGTTGTTCCTGAGGTTGCTCCATACAAGAAGAGAAAGGTTCGCATCCTTAACGGTGCACACACAGGCTTCGTACTTGGTGCTTATCTTGCAGGCTTTGACATCGTTCGTGACTGTATGCATGATGATGTGGTTAAGAACTATATGAACAAGATGCTTCAGGAGGAGATCATTCCTATCCTTCCTCTTGATAAGGAGGATTGCGAGAAATTTGCGGCAGCTGTTGAAGACAGATTCAATAATCCTTTCGTAGATCACCAGCTCATGAGCATTTCTCTTAACTCAACTTCAAAGTGGAAGGCAAGAAATATGCCGTCATTCCTTGAGTATGTTGAGAAGTTCGGAAAGCTTCCTGAGGTTCTTGCAATGAGCTTTGCAGCTTACATCGCTTTCTACAGCAATGAAGTACAGCGTCGTGAAGAGGATGGACTCGTATGCAAGCGCCCTGCCGGAAATGAATACAAGATCCAGGACGACAAGGAAGTTCTCGACTTCTACGAGGCACATAAGGCAGATGACGTAAAGACACTTGTTCACGCAGTTATGTCCAATGTTGACTTCTGGGGACAGGATCTTACAGCAGTTAAGGACTTCGAAGAGACAACAGTTAAGAATCTTACTCTCATAAGAGAAGAGGGTGCCAAGGCTGCATACGCATCAGTACTGTAAAAGAAATTATCGGATGCGATCTTTTAAGGATCATCCGGAGAAGATGCGCCAGGATTATAAATAAGTGATTTATACGACGTCAGTCTTTTGTGAAATGACATTTGCGAAAAGACTGACGTTTTTTAGAACAGGAGATATGAAATGTCAAAAGCAAAGGTAGTTCATATTAATGCAGAAGACAATGTTGTGGTTGCCATCGCTCCCATCAGCAAGGGCATGGAGATACAGGTAGATGACATTGACATAACTGCAGTTGAAGATATCCCTCAGGGACACAAGGTGGCTGTTAAGCCTATCAAAAAGGATGAGCAGGTCATTAAATACGGCGTTTCCATCGGTCATGCAACAAAGGACATAGAGGCAGGACAGTGGGTACATACCCATGATATGGCGACCAATTTAAGTGGTGAAGTGGTCTATACCTATAACCCGGCCGTACCTGAGAAAAAAGAGATGCCTGTTGAGACCTTTGAAGGTTTCGTACGTCCTGACGGAAAAGTCGGAACACGTAATGAAATCTGGATCATTCCCACTGTAGGATGTGTTAATGATGTTGCCAAGCACCTTGTGGAGATGAATCAGGATATAGTTAAGGGCTCCATAGAGGGGCTTTATACCTATACACATCCTTTCGGATGCTCTCAGACCGGCGGAGATCATGCCCAGACCCGTAAGGTACTGGCAGATCTTGTACGTCACCCGAATGCGGGAGCTGTACTTGTGCTTTCACTCGGATGTGAGAACCTTACACATGAGCAGTTCCTTACGGAGCTTGGTGAGTACGATCCGGAGAGAGTAAAGTTCCTTACCTGCCAGGAGGTTGAGGATGAGCTTGAAGTAGGCTCAAAGCTTTTACATGAGCTTTCAAACTATGCAGGAAAGTTCAAGAGAGAGACAGTAGGTATAGATAAGCTTGTACTTGGCATGAAGTGCGGCGGATCGGATGGCCTTTCGGGCATAACTGCGAATCCGACAGTCGGAAGAGTTTCCGATATGATCGTTGCTCAGGGCGGAACCACAATTCTCACAGAGGTGCCTGAGATGTTCGGGGCAGAGAGCATGCTTATGGACAGATGCATTAACAATGAAGTATTTGAAAAAGCATCCAACATGCTGAACGGTTTCAAGGATTACTTTATAAGCCATAATGAGGTGGTTTACGATAATCCTTCTCCCGGTAATAAGGAGGGCGGAATAACCACACTTGAGGATAAATCCTGCGGATGTGTACAGAAGGGCGGAAAGGCAGCAATCTCAGATGTGCTTTCATATGCTGAACCGGTACATACCAAGGGACTTAACCTTCTCTACGGCCCGGGTAATGATCTTGTGTCCAGTACAAATCTTACTGCAGCAGGATGTACAGTTATCCTTTTCACAACAGGAAGAGGAACTCCTTTTGGAGCACCTGCACCGGTTGCCAAGATCGCTACCAATGACAGACTGGCAGAAAAGAAAAAGAACTGGATCGATTTCAATGCAGGCCCCGTTGCATCCAGCGGTGAGTCTGTGGATGATGCAGGAAGAAGACTGTTTGACTTTGTTAAGGAGATTGCCTCAGGCAAACAGACTCAGGCTGAAAAGCATGGATTCAGAGAGATATCTATATTTAAGGATGGCGTAGTCCTGTAAAAAAACCATCGGATAAGACTCTCAATCACAAGAAACGAAAGCGCCATCGTGGATGATTCTCATCGTGAGAACCGTCCCACCGGCTGAAACAGGCAAAAACACCTGCGTAATGGCTTATCGAAAATAAAAAAGAACCTGAAACGGTAAATACCGCATCAGGTTCTTTTTATATTGCGCAAACGTTATAAATGATGTTCTTATCACAGTTGATCTGAACCACCTGACTGGCGTCCATGGTACCGTTAGAAATCATTCCAAGAAAAGAATTGACAGAAGTGTTTGTCATTTCAATATCAAGATGTGAATTAACACGGTAAACGCTTATCTGATGGTCTCCGTTAAGCTGTGACAGAACCATATGAATTCTGTCCATCTTATCCCCTCCTTATTCAGTTTTCAAAGAGCTGAATATGTGCCGGATGCAACCGGCATTTCTTATAAACTCCACACACGAGTTAAAATTATAGCACATTATTCCAAAATGTCAGCAAAAAAATAAAAAAATAAATAGATATTGCACAATGGTTGAGAAAATGAAGTAATTCTTTGAGAAATTGAGAACAAAAAGGAAGAGTGAGATATAAAATAATTTATTTAAAAAATTAAAAATATCAGATACTCGAAAGTCTTTAGAGTTAAATTTAAATATTTCTCGTTGCAATTTAAGAAGTATGATGTTATCATACTGCAAACCGATTGACATAGAGCAGAGTGTAAGTGGTTACAGATATGATAGGTGATCACAAAGAAGTTTTTTATTGCAGATATCAGGAGGAAAAAACGATGAGTGAATTAAACATTATGATTCCAAATCGTGAAGCAGTAGGCGATTTTGTAGCATTAACATCTAAACTTCCGTACGAGATGGATCTTGTTCAGGGATCAAAGATTGTTGATGCAAAATCAGTACTTGGAATAATCTATATGGGTCTCGGAAAGGTTTTAAACCTTAAGGTCAGAACAGAGAACCTTGCTGATGCAAAGGTTTCTCTCAAGGACTATATTGTTGAGTGATCCGCTTAAAATGCAAAAGGCGCCTGGACTGGGAGAATTCCCGGTTTGGGCGTTTTTTTATTTTAAAATATGATAATATAGACACCGAGGTATAAAAGAAATGCAGATAGAGATACAGAGATGTAACAGAAAATCGATAGTGATCACAGTCAACAGTAAAGCGGAAGTGATCATTAAAGCTCCATATAATACAACCAATGCCGAAATACAGGAAATCCTGCAGAAAAGGGCAAAATGGATCAAGGATCATGTGGATAAAGTAAAGAAAGAAATAGAGCGTGCGAAGAGTGTCGAACCTCTCAGTAATGAAGAACTAAGTAAACTGGGGGATAAGGCTGTGGAGTACATACCAAAACGTGTGGAATATTTCGCACCCAAGGTAGGAGTTCAGTACGGACGCATAACCATAAGGAACCAAAAGTCCAGATGGGGAAGCTGCAGTTCAAAAGGTAATCTTAACTTTAACTGTCTTCTTATGCTGACACCGCCGGAGATAATAGATTATGTGGTGGTACATGAGTTATGTCACAGAAAAGAAATGAATCATTCTTTTCAGTTCTGGGCACTGGTTGAAAAGGTTTTGCCTGATTACAGGGAAAGACGTAAATGGCTTGATGAAAACGGCGGAGTGATAATCGGCCGTATGGAATAAAAAAGGCATTGCAGAATGGATTTGTTCAATGGGAGCAAAATCAATTCTGCAGTGCCTTTTGTTATCCACCGGGGACTGTTCTCGCCGGCGGGAACTGTTTCCGGTGGATTTCGACTGCCTGGGATTAAAATCCCGGGCAGAGATGCGTCTATTTATTTCCTGGTATATTTTTTTCTTGAGCGGCTGTTCATAAGCATATCTCTTCGTATCTTCTGCGCCTTTGAAAGATCTCGTGTATGCTTCAGCATGCGGGACCTTCGTCTGTTGTTGGCATATTCTTCTCTTCGTTCAAATAGGTAGTAAACAAGGAAGATAACACCTGCAACAAGAGCGATAGATCCAAGTATCAGCAGTAATTGTTTGATGGGTTTGGAGATTTCAAGGCGCCCGTCTTCATTGTTTACTATGATAGGAGCGTGTTTTTCCCGGTCTTCAGGACGTTCGGATTTTTCATTGTAAACCACATCGGATTCATTGTTGGTGATACTTATGGTTTCCGGAATGGTTTCCTCCGGCAGTTTCACGGATCCTGCTTCCGAAGCTTCTTCCGCAAGCTGACTGCTTAGTTTGGTCTTCAGAGAATTATCGCTTAATTTGATATAGGCTTTTCCTACCTCCTTGTCACCGTAACTATAGTCGATACGTGCGAAGGATCCGTCGGATTTTTCTTCTTCACTAAGATCATAGGTAAGAGTATCCGTGACAGCATCTATAGTATCTCCTTTAGGGACAGTAATATGATATGAGGGAGAGATGTCAAAGCCGATTGAGTCTATAAGCTGAATGCCATAAACCTTCATATTGCTGGAGAGCTTACTCAGATTCTTATCGTTTTCCCGGGCACTGATTGAATAGAAATTCTCATAGCCAAAATCGAAGAGTTTTTTGGTATCTGAGTACTGTGCGCTGTGACCGTTAAGTATAACTGAGATAAGAGTCATTCCGTCTCTTTCACAAGCCGTGACCAGGGTGTTTCCTGCCAATGTTGTATATCCGGTCTTTCCTGCAAAAACTCCGGGATAGTAGTCCGAATAGCTTTTTCTCATCATATGATGATGGGCGTAAACAGTATTCTCGCTGTCATCAACATTTGGATATTTTGTTATGGGTGCATGGGTATAAGCCTGTGTGGCATCAATGCTTCGGAATGTGTCATTTTTTATGGCATACTGCATGATCTTTGCATAATCATATGCACAGGTATAATGATCCGGATCGTTAAGTCCCGAAGGATTTACAAAATGAGAATTAACACAGCCAAGCTCCGCGGCCTTTTCATTCATCAGATCTGCAAAATTTTCATTTGTTTTTGCAATATACTCGGCCAAAGCATTGGCACAGTCATTGGCTGAATGAAGCAGGAGTCCGTAAAGACAGTCACGCACTGAAAGCTTGTCACCCGGCACCGCACCGATGATGGTTGAATTAGGTTCCAGATTCGTATTTACCGCTGCATAGGAAAATGTGACCTTGTCCTCCAGATTATCACAGTTCTCAAGAACAAGGATCGCTGTAAGAACCTTTGTTATGGAAGCCGGATAATAGGCGGTGGTTGCATTCTTTTCATAAAGAATGGCACCTGAGTCGGCGTCCATCAGGATCGCTCCGTCCGATACGATATCAAAGTCAGCCCGGGGCCATCCTTCGGCATAGCATCTTGAGGTGAAAATGAAGACTGACGCAAGGGTTATAAAAATCTGCCTGAACAGCCTTTTTTTATTTATGTAGGATTTAATCTTTTGTATCATTTGCTTCTTTCACAGCCTTTTTCAGAACAACGGAGGCTTTATATAAATCTCCGTCAATGCTTATAACAAGCTCTCCGTTCATAAGCTTTGTAAGGCTCTTTGCTATGGAGAGTCCGAGACCTGAACCCTCAGTTGTACGGCTTACATCGCCTCTTACAAATCTCTCTGTGAGTTCCTCCGGAGAAATGTTAAGAGGTCTTGAGGAGATATTTTTTATGGTACATGTTGCTGTACCTGAATCCTCGTCTTCAGTGATATCCACGTAAACTCTTGATTCCCGGAGAGCGTATTTACAGCAGTTATTTAAAAGATTTTCGATAACTCTCCAAAGATGTCTTCCGTCGGCACTGATCATAACAGGATGATCAGGGTAATTGAGTATCACTTCAAGCTTTGCTGCATGGGTCTTGTCTTCAAACTCACCAAGCGCCTGTTCAACTATCTCGTTGTAATTGATATCCGCAAAGTCTATTTTGACGTTTCCTGAGCTTGCCTTACTTGCTTCAACCAGATCCTCTGTCAATGTTTTAAGTCTGGTGGATTTCTGGTCAAGTACCTTTATATACTCCTGAACTCTCGGATTATCTATCTCCTCACGTTTAAGCAGGTCTACATAGCTTATGATGGAAGTCAGAGGTGTCTTCAGGTCATGGGAAACGTTGGTGATAAGGTCAGCCTTTAAACGTTCGGACTTAACCTGTTCATCAACAGCATGACTGAGACCTGTTGCTATGTGCCAGGCATAAAAATCAATGGACAGAATGATCAGAAGTATCGCAAGGGCAAGCATTAAAGCATTTAGACTTGCCATCTTATAGAAACGGACAAAAAGGAAAACTATCATTGCAAATGCTAAAAGGTTCGGTAAAACAAACAGCAGATAACTGAAAAGCTTTGAGGTCGTTTTTTCAGCGCTGAAAATGTAATGCCCGAAAAGATCGCATATCTTCTTCAGTAATGATGATTTCCACAAACGATCCGCTTTATAATTTCTTATCAGCGAAAACAACATTGGAACAAACAGCATATACTTAAGGAGAAAGCTTAATGCTGATGCCCAGAAATCCCAGTTGTCAAGGAACCCGATAACATTTTCCACAGATTCAATAAACTGAGGGGCTACCATTTCTGCGACAAATCCCCAGATAAAGAAAGCGGAAATAATTATCTCTGTTGGACAATAGTCTATCTTATACAGATGGATTTTTTTATCCGTGCTGTCCTCACTCTGTCCGGTTTTAAGAGCAAGATATACAAGAGAGAGAATCGCAACAATAGAGGAAAGTGAAAGCATCAGGAGTCCGGAGATACTTGAGATTCTTCGACTGTTATAAACCTCTGCATTGTTTTTCAGGATATCATCGTTAGGAAAATCAGTATCTATGCCCACAGAATAGTAGTATTGTGAGTTGTCTGACTGAAATGGATTTCGTGCCTGTAAAAGCGGGATAAGGTTTTGCGGGATATTATTGAAACTTGTTGATACCTGGAGTGAATTAGAATCCACATAGACAAAACTCGGAAGGGATCGAATATCTTCTTCTTTCCGGTCCGGATCATTTGTGAAAACCACCTCCTTACCCTTTGTGGTATATCTTACGTTAAAGAAAAAGTTGGTTACACTTTTATCGAACTCATTTTTTACTGCATAATACCTGGCAAGGTAGGTTAATGCTTCTTCCGCCAAAGTGCCAAGAGACATCTGACCGTCTGTAGGGCTGGTTTGTTTATAATTAGGAAGATAAGCACGATATTGAACGATTATCTGGTGATTGAGTTCGTCTTCTTCCTTTGAAATGGTTCTTGATCCATCATTTCTGAGACGATTCCAGGAATCAAAATAATAGCCCATGGATCTTGCATACTGTATGAGATAATCCAGGGAGTAGGAAACATTTTGTCCCTGTATGTCAGCCTGAGCTATGATGAGACCAAGGTCCAGTTTTCCGTCTTTCTCAAAAATATCAGTGAGCTGGACGTAGTCGAAAACATCAGTCATCATCTCATTTGTCTTGGATTCGTATGAGGCGCTCTTTACATAATCGGGCTGACGGACATACTCCAGGGCTGAGCCCTCTGCAGCACCGAAAGTCAGGACACCGATACTGCAGATGATAAGGATTATTGAGACAAAATTAATTATTGTAAGGATGATTCGTTTCATGATTTAGCAGAGTCCTGTTTTTCGATTTTATAGCCTACACCCCATACTACTTTAAGATATCTCGGTTCACGAGGATTAATCTCGATTTTCTCACGTATGTGACGTATATGGACAGCTACAGTATTATCTGCACCGATTGCTTCCTCATTCCAGATGGAAGTGTAAATGTCGTCAATAGAGAAAACTTTGCCGGCATTCTTTACCAGGAGAAGAAGGATATTGTATTCGATGGGTGTAAGCTTTACGGCATTGCCATCAACAGTAACCTCCTTTGTATCGTCATTCATCACGAGACCACCACAGGCAAAAATATTTCCGTTGTCAGCCTCTCCGATGTTTCCCAGCTGGGTATATCTGCGGAGCTGTGATTTTACTCTGGCGATAAGCTCCAGAGGATTATAAGGTTTGGTGAGATAGTCATCTGCGCCCACATTAAGACCAAGGATCTTGTCATTGTCCTCACCCTTTGCGGAAAGCATGATGATAGGTATGGAGCTGGTCTCCCTTATCTTTAAAACAGTATGAACTCCGTCAAGTCCGGGCATCATTACGTCAATGATGAGAAGATCTACTCTGTGCTGTTCCATGATCTCCAGAACATCGTAGCCGTCATAAGCTTTAAGGACGTTGAATCCTTCTCCGGTAAGATAGATGGAAATGGCTTCGACGATCTGCTTGTCGTCGTCACATACAAGAATTGTCTGCATATAAAAACCTCCTGTTGGTAGGTGAAGTATGTATCTGTAGATACTAATAAACTACATTATTATACATTATTGGCCTATTCAATGCAAAGAAAGTCAGAAGAAACTGCCCGGGATTTTCAATGTAAAAGTTCAGACGGTGGGCCACAAGGCTTTGAGCGGTACATGAGAATCCGTTAAGAAAATTCACCTGGGACGGTTCTAGCCTATGAGAAATGTCTCAGATGGGATTATCCAAATATTTCAAAAAGACTTCCGTCCTCGTTGGATTTCTTAAAATAAAAAAGCTTCCGGAAAGCCGGAAGCTCTAGGTTATGATTTGAAATTTATGCTTCAGAGGCAACAGGCTGAACAAACTGCTTGTTCAGGTATGCATCGCGGCCGTTGAAGTCGATCTGTATCCATTCGTCATTGGCATCACCCTTATAGGTTACCTGGACGCCTGCATCAAGAACTTCAAGAACCTCACAATCTGTATTAGGCTCTGTACGAACCTTAACACCTGTGGTTGTTACCCAGACAGAAGATACTGCTTCAGTCTCGGGAGCTGCAGTTTCCTCGGGAACAGACTCAGCTGCAGCTGTTGTTCCCATAACTGCCTCTGTTGTTGCAGCAGGAGTTGTCTCGATTGTTGATCTGTCGGAACCACCCATTATTATCTTTATAAGGATAATGAGAAGAATGATACATGCGATAGGAATAGCAAACTTCATGATATTGTACATATCAAGAGAGCTGCTTCTTCTTCTCTTAACTCTTCGTACCGGCCTTCCGTCTCTGCTCTGTGACATCCGGCGTCCCTGATTTCTGGTAACACGTTCGCTGTCGCGAAGTGGCCTTGTGGGACGTGAAGCACGTTTCTGGGTTGAGTCTCTTCCTGCGGAGGTATTTGACAGAGGAATATCTACATTGCCAAGGCCGCTTACAAAGGAAGGTGTGCTTCCGGTGGATGTTCCGGATAAATCTTCGGAATTCTGGAAATCACTTTCCGGTGCTGTTTCATCAAAGGCATCTGCATCATCTTCCATGGCATCACCATAGTCATCAGCAGCCTGTGCGGCCTCTCTTATATTCTGGGTGTAGGAAGGAATGGACTGCCTGGAATCAGAAGGCGAATCCATATAAAGAGCAAGTTCATCTCTGATGAGAGAAAATGAATCATTAGCGGTCTGGGATGTAGCTTCACCGGATTCCGCCTGTTCTCCATATACACGTATGGTGTGATAATTGTTTCTTGTTTCTTCGGAAATAAGATGATTGTTATAAAGCTGATCTATGTCATTTTCAAGATTGTTGGATACCAGAACAGCTTTATCAATTTGTAAACGAACCAGAGTTTTAAGGATACTCTTATCGAGGATCATGGCCTCGGAATACTGTCCATTCAGAATACTCTGCTGAGCCTTGTTAAGATCACTTCTTATATTGCCCCAAATACTAGTTTCTCTCGGTGTTGGCATAAAAAACCTCCTTAACGGAAATCATATTACATCTAGTATACTCAATTTCAAAAGTCACTTCAAGGGAAGCAGCTACAGACTTGATGAAAAAAAGAATCTATGTTAAACATAGTAAAAATACAAAATGAAAGGCATTTAAGATGAGATTAAGACATATAACAGGATCTGAAGATTTTGTGGCAAATTCAGAGTATGTAACACATGATCCGGAAAAGAATAAAGGAAAGTGGAAAGAGTATTTTGGAAATGATAACCCCATAAGGATTGAGATTGGAATGGGAAAAGGACAGTTTATCGAAAAGATGGCTGCGGAAAACAGAGATATTAATTTTATAGGTATAGAAAGATATGACACAGTTATATTGAAAGCTATAAAAAAGAGGGAAGCTCTTGAAAGTGAAGGCATAAAGCTAGATAATCTCACATTTATCTCCATTGATGCCAGGATGTTGTCAGATGTTTTTGCTCCCGGGGAGGTAGACAGGATTTATCTTAATTTTTCCGATCCCTGGCCTAAAGACAGACAGGCTAACCGACGTTTGACAAGTCCTGTTTTTATGAAGATATATAAGGAGTTCCTTAAAGTGGATGGTCAGCTTGAATTTAAAACGGATAACACTGGACTCTTTGACTATTCTCTTGAGTCTATCCCTGAATCAGGCTGGAAGCTTACAGCTGTAACAAGAGATCTGCATAATGACTCTTCTATGAATGAAGGAAATGTTATGACTGAGTACGAAGAGAAGTTTTCGGCAAAGGGTAATCCTATATATAAACTTATCGCCATACAGTGATATGAAAAGAAACAGAAACAGCTCAGCCGATGGACCATAGGTGACTACTGAACTGTAACAAAAAACAGGATTAAAAAAAGATTGAATGAAAAGTTAAATTCCACATGTAAAAGTAAATTCCATACTGAAGACTAAATTCAGTTTTTTGAGGGTTTGACATATTTTGTCAAACCCTTTATTGTGGAATTTAGCCACTTGAATGATGTGTAAATTGAAAAAAGCGTATGCGGTCGCTGACAACTGGAATTGCGTTCTGCAAGACTGAATTCCACCTGCCTAAATGGGGTGTTATTGGTGGCTCTCGTTCGCAGATTTTTATCATTTTACACTTTCGTTCAGTGGCTTTAAATTTATGTATTGGCACCGTCCGCCACCCTTGACA
>NZ_JNJM01000033.1:0-26346 GCF_000701645.1 Oribacterium sp. FC2011 | reverse complement strand
AGCCTTCCTCAAAATATAGATGAGCTTTTCTTTGCAGAAGATGCACCACTTCGAAAAGAATATAATAATCTATACAGGGCACTATTTAAAAAGCCGGATCAGTATATAAAGATAATCGAAGCGTTAAGCTCTGAAAACAAGGGAATCAGCAGAGCGGAAATAGTTGAGAAGACAGGAATTGCCAGTTCCGGCGAATTCTCTAAAAAATTACAAGAACTTGAAGATTGCGGATTTATCAGAAAATATTTACCTGCTGGCTATAAAGAGCGAAACGCTATTTTCCAATTGATAGATAACTACACGCTTTTTTACCTTAGATTTTTAAAAAATAATTCATTTGATGATCATTATTGGCAGGTTCAAAGTAACAGTCCTAGTATAAATGCATGGAGTGGTGTGGCTTTTGAACGTGTTTGCCTGGAACATGTACCTCAGATCAAGGCTGCATTAGGAATTTCAGGAGTGCATGCGGAAGTAAATGCATGGAAATGTGATGCTGATAAGAAGAAGGGATTACAAGGATCTCAGATAGATTTGCTTATCGTGAGAGATGATCAAATCACCAATGTATGTGAAGCAAAGTACTCAAAAGCAGACTATCGAGTTGATGCTGCATTTGATAAAGACATGAGGCGTAAGATATCTGATTATATGGTTGAAAGTAAGACTAAACATGCTATTCATGCGACTTTGATCACCAATTACGGCATTGTAGAAAACGAGTATTCAAGCGAATTGCAATCAGTCATCACTGGAGAAGAATTGTTCAAATAATATTTGAAGCATAGCTGGTTTTCTCACTTTCCTTCATCTGCAATAACAATATTTTACATAAACTGCGGGTGTTTAACGAGCCTATAGCTGTTGTCACTAAGGATATCAAGCACTATATCGGCTTCCACAGAGTACTTTAGGCAGGTATGCGCATTATATAAATCACTTAGATCAACGAATTTCTCTGCTTTTTCGTGTGATATATTCCCAGTTTTCATCTTCCTTTGTATTAGCCTGTCTCTGAGCATTCCTTCATCAGCCCTGATGCTTATTGTAAGATCTGACAATCCCTTAAGTTCCTTCCATCCGGGTTTATCAAGAAGAAGATAATTGCCCTCCAGAAATACGATGTCACCGCTTACCATTGTGACATCCTCAACAGGATTGTGAGTAAGTCTGTCGTATTCCGGCCATTCAACGGTCTCACCGCTTGCGACCTTCATTGTTCTTTCCAACAATTTTTCGAGATCGAAGGTCTCCGGACAGCCTTTCAGTTCAACCATCTTGTAGGTTTTACCGTCACGCTCCATGTCATGAGTCAGGAGATAGTCCTGATACCTGTGGAAACCGTCCATCCCTATTGTTGTTATGGGCGTGAGATCATTATTTGATTCAGACAAATGTTTTAAAAAACTTAGCAGCGTGCTTTTTCCTGCCCCGGGAGGTGCAGCCAACATTACCAATACCCGTTTCTTCTTTTCTTCGTATAGCTTATTTGCGTATTTAAGTATAGGGATAAAAATATTCTCTATGTTATCATCAGTAAAATCGACATTGACCCCTATACCGTTTATCTCAGTTTTGTAGTTCATGATATTTTCCCTAATATAAGTGTGTTTAAACAGATGAACGAGTTCTGCATGTTATAATATCATTTTAGATCCTACTTCTTTAAAAATAAATGGAGGCTTTTAAATGAAGACAGTATTATGCTACGGAGATTCAAATACATATGGATTTGACCCTCGCAATGGGCTAAGATACCCTTCCGATATCCGATGGACCGGAAGATTACAGCAATTATTAGGACAGGATTTCATGGTGATAGAAGAGGGATGCAACGGAAGAACAACTGCTTTCGATGATCCAACAGAGCCTTGGAAAAACGGGCTTCCATACCTTAAGCCCTGCCTTAACACCCATAAGCCGATAGACATAGTAATACTTTTGCTTGGGACTAATGATCTTAAAAATTGTTTCAATGTTTCAGTTAAAGAGATAGCAGAGGGTGCCGGAAAGCTTGTTGATGTCATCAAGGAATTTACCGCTGATAAACAGGGTTTTATCCCAAAAATCATTTTGGTATCTCCACCGGAAATAGGTGAAGGAATAAAATCATCTCCATTCAGCGAAAAGTACGATGAAGATGCAATAGAAAGTTCCCGCAGCTTCCCTGAGTATTACAAAAAGATAGCCGAAGATAAGGATTGTATTTTCCTGAAAGCTTCAGACTACGCAGAACCCTCAAGGGAAGATTCTTTACATTTGGCTCCGGAGGGGCATGAGGCATTAGCTGAAGCACTATATAAGACTATCATTTCTAACTTGTGAAGGTAGGAGCGTGCTTGTTAAGATACGGCAAAATGAAGTAGCCAATGTGTTTGATGAAGTGACACAAAGATTTGACTCATAGTTGGCAGAACAGCCGACCTGTTATTACTGAGATTCAGTTTAACGGATCGGCTGTTTTACTACAAGTTCACCTGTGAACAGTAACAAAAAATAAAGGCAGGATAGCCATAATTCTTATAAAGGATTACGGCTATCCTGCTTTTATCTGTTACAATATAGATAGTTATTGAAGATTCCCTTCATGATATGGCTGTTTTTATAAAGATAAGGGATACAAATCCAGTCTTTGATGAGATCAAGGGAACCGGGAAGATAGGTATTCCCGCAGTTGTAACTGAGGATAAATCCGTATTAATAGACTGGGAAGGATATCTCAAGCAAAAGAGACTGCAGATAATTAAATCCGGACAGTCATGTTCATTTCAATAAATCTTTTCTTATGGGCGAAGGAGTGAACAGATCATGTTGAAAGTAACATATTTTGGAACCACAACTTTATTGTTTGATGATGGGCTAGACCAGGTCCTTTTTGATGCCCATATCACTCGTCCATCGCTTAGCAAATACATAGCAGGAGCCAAGGCGAGCACAAACAGAACATTATGTGATGAGCTTATAAGTCTGCACAATATCGACAGACTTCGTGCGGTTTTTATTTCACACACGCATCACGATCATGTTATGGATGCTCCATATATAGCCAATAAATGCAACGCAAAAATTTACGGAAGTGAGTCCGCACAAAACGTCGCACTGGGCGGAGACGTTCCGGCAGAGAATATTACCGTGTTCAAACATGACGATATTTTTGATATAGGTGACTATAAGATTCGTATCCTGAATTCTCTACATTCCAAACCGACTATACTCAATAACGATCTTGGAGTACCCATCAAAGAACACCTGACACAGCCTGCCGGTTTAAGAGACTATAAAGAGGGCGGCTCTTACGATTTTTATGTAGAATATAAAGAGAAGAAGATCCTGATCCGTCCAAGTTTCAATTACATAGAAGGACAGCTTGATGATATCCGTGCCGATGTCTTATTTCTTGGTGTCGCGGGCCTAGCAAAAGCGGACCCTGATATGGAGAAAACCTTCTTTAAGGAAACTGTAGAAAAAACCGGAGCAAAACTGGTGATTCCCATTCATTGGGATAATTTCTTCTCCCCCTTAGACCGGCTGATTGAGGGCATGCCGCATATAATCGAAAATACAGGTGTAGTCTTCTTTAAGACCGCCAAGTACTGTGAATCACATGATGTGAATTTTCTTATTCAATATCCACGCACGAGTATTGAGATTTGATAATTTGCCGTACAAAGAAGACCTTACCGGAATTGATCCGGTAGGTTCTTTCAGCTTATTCAAAATAATAAAGGCTTCAAATTTTGTGATATCATTAATAAAGATACATTAGGTCGGAATAGAATCCGAAAAGAAAACAAGGAAAAACGGAGGTATTGCAATGATCGGAAGACAGGTCATCAAAATAAACAAACCATTCACACTTGAAGAACTGGCTAAGTTCATGGAGGAAAACTGGGACACAGAGCAGTTCAGTAAATTCAAAGTCGGAAAGCCGACAGCGGCATCAATCGGTGAATACATTCTTCTTCCTGCGACGCATAGATATCTTGTGATCGTATATCCAAAGGCTGCCGGCGGATTCTTCAACAAAGAAAACAAGGTTGTTCTCTCCACCGCGGATACCCCGGAAAGCGCTCGTCAGGCAATCGCAGAATATTTTCCTGTAAAAGGCGCCATCTTTAACCTATGGCAGACAAGCCAGGTGCTTAATGCCGAAAAGGAAAGAAAAGGACCTGCGGAAGAGGTGCTCCAGGCATACACGGCACACATGAAGGATATACTTGGTAAGAATGGATTATTGAAGTAAAAACACATGAGCAAAATATTTGTAATACCGGATGTACATCTAAAAACCTGGATGTTTGAAAAAACATCAGAAATCTTATTATTCCGTTATGGAAAAGAGTATAAGGGACAGTTTAATGTGAGAATTCCATCAAAGCTCCATAGGATGGCAGTAATATCTGCAAGAAAGAAGAATATATCACTGAACGATTTTGTAAGAACCGCAATTGAAGATGAATGCTCGAAGTCAATAATGGAAGCATAAGTAAAGAAATCAGAAGCAATAAATAATATGAGGCTGGAGGAGCATAATATATCATTAAATCAAAGGGACTCTCGCACTAAAATGTGCAGCAGCCCCTTTTTTATTTCATATTACATCAAAATGCACCTTCAACTGATCAACATTACTTATACATTCCGCTCGTAATAAAGTCTGCGCAATGTTGTTGCAATGTTGCGCAATGTCAAAAAATACAAAAAATGCCCCTTGGGTAAGGGGCCGTGGTGTGTGTGTATTTTAAAGAGGGGAATAGAACTCTTTAAAAGCAAATAAGTATGGCGATGAAAGACAAAGTTGAATTACCTGCGGATTTAATATACTTGTTATTTAAACAAATCATCTATAGGCGTCTTTGCAAGCCATTGTATAGCTGCCTTTTTCATTATATATACATCTAAGTGTTAATTTACTAGAAAAATATTCTCTACCGTTTTTTGTATTTTATCAAATACAATCATAAATACTTTTATTCAAAATGATAAAAAGCAAATCTAAAACTCGTAAATTTCACTCTTTTATATCGTTTCTATTTTTAGTCAGAAATATTCTTAAATTTCCCCAAAATTTTTGCATTGATATATATATATATTACAGTGTTTCAGCTTGTGTATAGCAAAGAAAAATATGATTTCTTTGATTTATATTGAAATCTTATCTATCTCAACTATGTAGATATAAATCAGAAAAATCCAGAAACATATCTTTCAGCAAGCAAGAAAGAGACCGGTTATAAAGAAAAAACCACATTTTGAAGTTTTTTCAAATTTTTTTTGAAAAAGTGAAACTTTTCTGAAACCACGAGTGTCTATATAAGAGTAACCAGAAAAATTCAAAAAAAGAGGTAAGTAAGTATGAGAAAAGTAACTTTAGCAATGTCAACAGCAATTATTGCAATTGCAGCAGGTTTTACAGCCATGGCCGGAACTTGGAAAAATGATGCCAATGGCTGGTGGTACGACGAGGGTAATGGCTCATTTCCAAAGAATACCTGGTCATGGATTGATGGAAATAATGACGGCGTATCCGAGTGTTACTACTTTGATGGTAATGGCTATTGTCTTATAAACACTACAACGCCTGATGGATATTATGTGAATTCAGATGGCTCCTGGGTTTTAAATGGTGTTGTAAAGACCCAGGATTCCGATTCTTCAACCGATACAAAAGTCACAAAATCAACTGACGTTGTTACAGGAAAGATCACAATTGGTGAATCTAAGAAAAAGAAAAACAAGAATTCCTCAAAGAATAAAAACGATGATTACGACTATGAAGATTATGAGGACGATAACGAGGATGACGATGAGGACAAATCATCAAGCAACAAGAATTACAAAAGCAATAAATCCAGTAAATCAAGCTCAAACAAACAAAACATGCTTGATTTAGAACCAGAGAGTTCAAAACAACTCAGAAAAACTGATTCTGAGGTAACCCTTCGTGGTGAAGAATGGAAAAACGGCAGGCATTTCTTCACCTCTGCATGGTTTCCGGAATCATATGCAGAATACTATCTTGGCAAAAAATACAAAAAACTCACAATGAAAGTAACCCCATATACCAAAAATAGTAACTATTGGGAAGGCGTCAAGGCTGAATTAACTATATCAAATGCCGATACAGAAGAAGTTTTATTTTCAAAGGAAATAACTGATTCGACTAAACTACTTACGGTTGAGGCTGATGTTACAGATGTTGATTATATCCGCCTTGATTATCGCATGACAGATGCAGATTCAGAAGTGTCATTAGGAAATCTCCTAATGAAAGATGCCATCTTAAGCAAGTAATCATAAATAAAGAATCGAGGAGCCATGACAAACTCAGAAATCGTCCTTGAATTACAGCAGGGCAAAACTGAAAATTTTCAACTATTATATGACAACACCATAAATTACTCTGTTTGTATCGCCAGAAAGTATCTCGGAGAAAGAGATATGGATGTTGAAGATATAGTGCAGGATTCTTATGTTTCTGCCCTGAAACATATTAATGAGCTTGAAGATCAGGCAAAATTTGATAAATGGCTTGGCCGGATTGTTGCTAACAGAGCATTGAACTGGAAAAGAGATAAGCTTTCTAAAGTTTATGAGCTCACCATAGATAACGACGAGAATCCCATGGATTTTGAAGATGACCGCGTCAATTACAATCCATCACTGGTGGCTGACAAAAAAGCCACCGCAGAGGTTGTAAACGGTATCCTGGCTTTGATTCCTGAAGCTCAGCGCGATGTGCTGCTAATGTTTTATGGGCAGCAGTATTCCATAAAGGAAATATCCGACAGCATCGGAAAGCCGGAAAATACAATCAAAACCTGGCTCAGACGTGGAAGACAGAACATAGAAGCCCATAAGCAGGACTTTATAAAGCAGGGCATCACCCTTACAGGTATTTCCGTATTTGTTCTCATCAAGACCATGTTCGATACAGATACGTCTATGGCGATGCAGTTGGGAGCATCAGGATTAGCAGCGACTACTACTGCCAATTTTTTGTCCGGAGCTTCATCAGCTGCCGGAATAAGTGCAGCAACCGGAGCTGGAAGTGCAACTTCTGCCGGTGCTAGTGCAGTAGCAGGTGGTACCGGAATGAGCGCAGCAACCGGAGCCGGAAGTGCAGCTTCTGCCGGAGCAGCCGGTGCCACTACTGTCGGTGGTGCCACGGTTGGTGCCGCCGCAGCACATGCAGCAGGAGGAGCACTTGTTACAAAGATAGCAGCGGGAGTTGCCGCCGTGGCAGTAATCGGCGGCGGTGCCTATGGGATAACAAATGCAGTTTCACCTGTACCGGAGACCAAAGCAGAGACAACAGCTGCATTAGAGGTTATTGGGGAAACTGATGCGGTAGAAGAAACCATGATGGAAACCATTGAAGAGACGGTGGCTGAGTTACCTAATGCAGAGTTAAACCGTCAGGTTCTTGCTGAATACAGAAAGATTCTTATGGAAGATACGGATTTCATGGTAGATGAGGTTAAAGGAGTCTATCCTAGTTTCGGTGTAGTAGATATAGACAAAGATGGAATCTATGAGCTCGATATCTACAATGGAGAATATCATACATATTTAATGGCAGAGTATCTGCTCTACTATAACGAGGTTGCACAAAAAGTAGAAAAAATCACCTCCGGAGTTTCTGGCATAGGAATCCTCCCGGATAAACAATTCTATTCCTATTACGTACATGGAGGCATTACATTTGACCTGTTTGAAAAGCAAAACGGTGAATGGATCCGTACTGAAGAATTGTATGGGGAATTAGACTTTGACGGAAACATACATCAGGATGAAAAGATAGATGAATATATGAACTCTGAAATTTCATCGGTTGATCATGTTGAACTTAACGAAAAGAACATTGAAAAATATCTTTCCGATAATGGCATTTCTACAGAAGTAAGTAAAGCTGATCGAGAAAAAATAGATAAGCTGATTTCTGAAATTGATGAAAGTGTATTATATACAGATTCCCATGAGGATGCCTATCAGGAATATTATGGTGATTATTCAGCAGATCCGTGGGGACAATACGATAGCAGATTACAGTCTTACAATTACTGCAAAAAGGGTGACATAGTGGTAAAAAATACAATCTGGGATAATGATATAATAACCTGCTATCGTTTAAATCCAGACATAAACCCGGGTACTGAAAACGGAAAAAATCCGGAGGACACTGCGATTTATATTAAGGCAGAAGATTTTAATGGAAATGATGACTATATCGAATACGAATTCTACCTTAATGACGGAAAAATCTTTTTAATCCGTAAAGAAGGTCGGGTATTGGGTCAATATCTCGACGGTGCAGATATACAGAGTGTTTATGAAGAATATAAGGATGACTGGGGTCATCTGTTGGAATCAGCATTCCCGGGAGCGTTAGGAATTGATTATGATCCGGCATGGATAGCCATTACTATAGGTTATTCGGATACTGATAATACCATCTCATTTGATGGAAGTAAGTATGTTATTAAATCCTATGAAAATGAGTACGTGATTGATAAAGATACCATGCTTGATTCTACAGATGAAAATTTTTATCTACCGGAATATCAGGATGGTGATACCGCCATGGAATGGTTTACGCGATGTTTGAATACGGAAAAAGACTATATGTTTGCTAATTATGTTGTAAAAATGACAGGCAATCACATTGACACTATTCAATATGCCTTCTGGCCTTGCTGATAACTTCACTATGGTTTAAATATTTCGGATTAGTAACACTTAAACTCAAAAAGACAATGCCGTATATACGCTTCTGAGTACTCTCATTAAAACATGGGATACTCAGAAAGCTACGGTCTGATACATTATACTAAAAAAAGGATTTAATTATGACAGAACTTGAAATATCAAAGCTGGTGGAAGATGCGTCCAGAAAAAACAAAGAAAAAAACAGAATGATGGATAGCGACGGAGTTTTTTCACGTAAATCCGACACAACAAATAACAATTATAATTTTCTATCAGGTATTGCAAAGGTTTTAGAGCCCGGAAGTTTTTCCTATAAACTATCCAAACGAATGGAACAGTTACCTATACCCAAAAGAAACAAATATCTATCTTTTGTGGGAGCGGCTATTATTTCTTTAATCTTTTTCTTAATGTTAATTCCCATAACATTTGATGCTTATAATAAAGAATCAAAAGCTAACTCAAAATCTGTAAGCACAAGTATCAAAACCAATGAAGAAACTATCCCTAAGGAAACATTAAGTAACCTAACAGACACGGTTAATTCTTCTGTTTCTTCTAACGTTCAGGATACACCAGTTGAGGAAGCTGCCATTCCGGAATCAATAAGCAGCTATATGAATACTGATAGTATTTCTGCCCCTTCGGATACTGCAATGGAAAGCAGCTCTTTTATTGAAGAGACGGATTCTTTAAATTCAGAATCATATGCATCATCTCCCCTTAATGTTAATATGGACGAAGAGATACAGTATATACGAGCACTATATAAATACACAAATGACAACCAGGGATCATATAGTGTAGGTACAGATCCCTTCTATCAGATAGGAAACGGAGTCTTTTACTATTACGGTGATATTCCAGTAAAAAGCATTGTAAAAAATGGTGCATATACAGCTGAAAGCTACTATCTGAATCCAGGTATCGGTGACATTGTAAATAGCATAACTACTCCGGAACAGCATTTAGTATTTGTTTTTGCATATGATACAAACGGGAATGAATACAGAATCTATTTTAAGGATCAACAGATAATTCGTTATATTGGTCCTGATCATATTGAAAATGATAATCCTGACGGTGACAGCATTCATGAACTTTTAGAGAAGAGCGCTTCACTTAATGGTGGCTCTAATATCCATACCATTCTTTCGATGGTTGTTCCGGGGGTAAACATTTTTTAATTCCATGATATAAGTGTAGATAGAAAAATCATAAAAAGAGGTAAATACATATGAGAAAACTAAATATAGCAATTTCAACAGCAATTATTGCAATTGCAGCAGGTTTTACAGCCATGGCAGGAACTTGGAAAAGTGATGCCAATGGATGGTGGTACGACATGGAAAACGGCTCATATCCAACTAATAAATGGGAGTGGATTGACGGAAACAATGATGGTGTTTCTGAGTGTTACTACTTTGATGGCAACGGCTATTGCCTTGTCAACACTACAACCCCTGATGGATATTATGTTAATTCAGATGGTGCCTGGGTTGTAAACGGTATTATACAGACAAAAAAGAACGATTTGACTGCTCTTGCAATAAAGGAGTACAGAAATGCATTGCTCAATAACACCTGAAATATCCACGGACAGCAGGCACAGGAGTTTGCAGTTGTCGACCTTTATCATGATGGGGTAAAGGAAGTGTTTGTAAGATGCAGGGATAATGTTCATGATGATTATTATGCTTATGCTGCACATTTATCAACATTCATGTGTTACTCCAACGGACTTAAGGCTTATCGTTTTGGAGACGAAGATTGCTCCATTGAGTTATTCGCCGCTGTAAATCCTTTTGATGGACGTGTTCTGGTTGAGCGATCCAGAGGAAAGAATACTCTTACCTTATATCAGTTCAAGAATGAAACTTTAATTGAGCTCGATTCAGTTTGTGTCCCATATATGACAGAAGAAGAAAGGATACAGGCTAAAATGGGGCCATATGCAAATCTGTTCCGTCTTAACTATGTGGATATGACTCAGGAAAATCTGGATACATATCTCTCAGGAAATGGACTGGAAACCGGTTATACCGAAGTTTTTTCAAATATCTAATTAGGCGTATAAACTTCACTAACCCAAAACATCGACTCTAAATTAATTAAATTAAAAAACACAATGGAGAATAACTCATGAAAAAATATAGTTTTGCATTTTTAACAGCAATCATTGCAATTACAGCAGGTTTTACAGCCATGGCAGGAACTTGGAAGAATGATGCCAAGGGCTGGTGGTACGACAACGGAGACGGAACATACCCAACGTCATCATTGCACTGGATTGATGGTAACAACGATGGTGTAGCTGAATGTTACTATTTTGATTCTGAGGGTTATCTCGTCACAAACACCCGGATACAAAAATACAATCATGATGTTGACCAAAATGGAGCAATGTTAAACTATGATGGAATGGTCATGACTCTACACATTTCTCCTGAAGATAATATGGATACAATCTCAGGCGTATATTCATTTAAATCCGGAGAGAGCGCAGGGGAAATAATAATCCCCGATGAACGTGATATGTGGGCCTATGTACAAAAAAAGGATGAATCAACCATAACGGTTACCCGTTATGGTGAAACCATAGAATTTATTAGAATAAATGAAAAAACTTATGATAATATGTCCGGCGAAGGCGATATTATCATAGAATCCGACGGTACTCTTACAATAATGATTGCTTCAGAAGAGTCTCATTATGTAAAATGTTCATAATCTAACCCGAAACTTGATAATCAACAGAACATCGAAACTAGAGCTCGATTATATTTTTTGAGGAGTGTGATCATGGATTACACCCCTCTTTTTTATTTCTTTTTACATCGAAATATATCTTCCGCTGATCAATATTACTTATACATTCCTCTCGTAGTAATGTCTGCGCAATGTCGCGCAATGTTATTGCAATGTTACGCAATGTCTAATAAACAAAAAAATGCCCCTTGGGGAAGGGGCCGTGGTGTGTGTGTATTTTAAAGAGGGGAATAGAACTCTTTAAAAGCAAATAAGTATGGAGATGAAAGACAAAGTTGAATTACTTGCGGATTTAATATACTATCCGCTTAAATCCTTGTATAATATATAAAAATTTAAAAGTTATGAAAAAAAGCTATATCCTGATACGAATTCATGATGAGCAAAATCGCTTTAGCTGATCAAGCGCTTCTGCTCGATGTTTTTAATGCGGAGAAACGCAATGAAAATAAGCTCTCTTAAATATTTTGTGGCAATTGCCGAAAGTGGTTCCTTTAACCAGGCCGCCAAAAAACTTTATGTGGCGCAGCCAAGTCTTACCAAATCTATCCAACTGATGGAAAATGAACTAGGCATCACCCTTTTTGAAAGAAACAAATCCGGCATCAAACTGACTCCTGAAGGAGAGAAGATATACAGGGAATCTCAGATAATACTTGATTATTATGATGGATGGATGCATCTTTCCTCCGGAAATGAACCCATGACCATCTATGCCTACGCCCACATCTCACTTGTAGGATTCCTTATTCCAAAACTGCATATCCCCTTCCAAAGGAGTCATGCCAATGTTCTTTTAAAATACCAGACAGATGCCGCTCCGGAAAAACAGGTTTCTACCAAAAGTACCGGTCCGGCTCTTGCGATCTGCCTTAATAACCTAAATGACAGGGACACTGCATTTGACACAAGCGGGTTCAAAAAGATATCTCTGATGAAGGGCTACTACGGTTGCCTCGTCAATAATAAAAGCCCCCTTGCTAAATACAAGGCACTGCATTTTTCTGATCTTAAAGGCTATTGTCTGGCTTTCCCGAGTAATTCATCAAAATTTGGTGAGGATGAAGTATCTGAAATCCTGGCGTATTCCATGCTGTCAGCATTTATACCTGACCTCGTTAAGGAAATCACAGTTAATAATGTTATGACCGTGGACTCAGTACATACCGTAATCAAAATGGCCAGCGAACAGCCCGATGTATTTGCGGTGAGTTTCTACCCGGCCAATAAACGCTATACCGAAGTCGAACGCGGCGGAATGACTTGTGTGCCATTTTATGAGCCGGAAACAATTGGTGAGATAAGTCTTGTTTACTCGGAGAAATATTATAAGAGCATGCCAGCCTACAGGGATCTGGTGGAAATGATAAAAACCGAAGCTGCATCATTTCTTGAAGAATCTTTATAAAAAGCATAAGGAACTTGTAAAATGTCCTACAATATTTTTCTCATAAACCATGTATAATACTTATTGTGATAAAAGCTATCCCTCATAGCGATTCACAATTGTCCTACAAACACTACCGGCGCATATAAGCTGTATATCACCATACAAGCGGATGCCGGTCAGTGTTTCGCCGGACATTAACGAGATAGACATTATTTATGGGGAAATATAAAACAAGAGAGGTCTTCATTTATGAGAAAAAATATCAAAGTGATAGCAATGGCATTAGTTTTGGCAGGAGCTTTGGCTGCATGTGATAATGCAGCCGGTGTACCTGAAGCAGCATCCACACAGGCTGAAACACCGGAACAAACAGAAACTTCTGTCCCGGACGAATCGGCAGAGAAGGATGATACTGCAAAGAGTGAAAAATCATCTGACGAAGAAGGCTCATCAGAAGCAAACGAAAAAACAGCTGATTCAGAAAAGGGAGCATCAAATGAGCTCGTTGGTCTTGCGAATCCATGGCGGGATATCACTTATGACGAGGCATTTGAAGTTGTGGCAAAGCTTTTCAAAGCACCGGAAGGAGCCACAAATGAAAAATGGAGTATTTGTGAATCCGTAGCAGATCCATCAGGTGTTCCGGGCCCACTGGTTCAGTTATCTTTTGACCTTGACGGAATGAGTTACACTGCAAGAGAGCAGGTAACAGGTGATAATGCAGAAGACATTTCCGGCATGTACTTTGAATGGACCAGCGCCGAAGACATTACCCTTGCAAGCTGGGCTGACGGGCAGATGGAAGGAAAGTACTATAGATACATCGGCGAAAAGGAATGTGCCGATGTCATCACCTGGTACGACATCGAATATGGCGCATCTTATTCTCTCAGCGTAACAGCGGAAGACCTTGACGGTTTCGATCTTCAGGCTGTAGCTGAGGCAATGTATGACCCATCAACCCAGCCCGGGTTCAATGCTCCCGACGAAGAAGAGCAAACTGTTAAATAAAACGCAGGATGCTATTTATCAGGTAGATAATCAGTTACTATTATAGGATTTAATAAGGCACAAAAAGCAGACGGGAAATCTTAGTGTACGTCCCCCATCATTAGACCAATAATCTAATGATGGGGGCTTCTCATTATCTAAGATTTACCGTTTGCTTTTTTGCTTAACAATACAAATGCTAAGTTGTATTGTTTTTCGAAACATTTCCTGCTAAAAGTTAATTTCATACCAAAATGGAACTATTTTTCACTCATAAAAATCGCCTAAAATCAAGGGCTGTTGTACATTTGCTATATTTTTCGGGATTTAAGCGCCATTTCTGTGTGATTTATATCAGTTTTACAATACAACTTTTAGAATTTTTTGTCTTGTATTGTATTGCTAATGAACAAAGCCGCTGATAAACTACGTTCAACGAGTTGTGAAAAACAACAAAAATAGTGAACAATCAATAAATGGAGGTTTTGTAATGAGAAAAATTCTAAGAAAAGTTGCGGCCGTTGCAGCGTCCGTAGCTATGGTAACCGGACTTACAGCTTGTGGTAGCAGTACACCCGCAGCACCTGCAGCAGCAAGCGGACAGACAGCCGCTGTTGACAACAAGGACATTAAGATCGGCGTATCTATCTGGTCTTCAACAGACGTTCTAGGATCACAGTGCAAGCAGATCATTGATGAGGCAGCAAAGTCTCTGGGAGTTCAGGTTCAGTATGTTGACCAGGGCCATGTTTCCGAAAAGGTAACAGCTTCTGTTGAGCAGCTTGCAGCAGCCGGCTGCCAGGGAATCGTAATCTGTAACTCATCTGATACAGAAATGACTTCAGCCATCAAGACATGTAACGACAACAAGGTTTACCTTGCACAGTTCTTCCGTGTCATCTCTGAGACCAACAGCCCTGACATTTATAAGGCAGCTACAGATTCACCATATTACGTAGGAGCAGTTCATGAGAACGAGCCTGAGAACGGAGAAAAACTTGTAAACATCCTTCTTGATAAGGGCGATCGCAACATCGGTCTCATCGGTTGGGAGCAGGGCGATGCAACCTGGCTCGGTAGATGGGAAGGCTATAAGGCAGGAGTTGAAAAGTGGAATGCTGAGCACCCGGATGATCAGGCAAAGCTTTCCGAGCCCCAGTACGCAGGTACAACATCAGAAGGTGGTTCAAAGGCAGCCGAAGCTCTGATGTCTGCAGATCCATCACTTGATGCGCTTATCCCTGCAGGCGGCGGCGGAGATCCTCTTCAGGGAGCTATCGCAGCAGTTGAGCGTGCAGGAAAGACACAGGATATCGACATCGTATCAACAGACTTCCTCCCTGACCTCGGAGAGAGACTTGAGAATGGTTCAATGGCAGGCGAGTCCGGCGGACATTACTGCGATCCTCTTATCGCATTCATGATGGTTTACAACGCTATCAAGGGTAACTACACAGGATTTGAAGGTCAGTTCAACGATGTTCCGTTCCCATATCTCTATGTTTCATCCGCTGATGATTACAAGGCTTATGAGAAGTACTTCGTAGACCAGCTTCCATACACAGATGAAGAGCTTGTTTCAATGTCTGAGCTTTCATTCGACGGACTTAAGGAAGCAGCCGCTAAGATTTCTATCGAGGATGCAGCTGCTCGTGCAGGAAAATAAATACTAAATCTATTAAGAAACATCATTTGAGCCGGTATCGAGCTTAGGCACAGATATCGGCTCGAGTTTTAAAAACATCTGTCAGGTTTTCGAAGAAGACCTGACATGCAGCATCAGCCATTCGCTAAACGAATTTTCTCCGGGCTGATGTTTCCAAAATACAGCCCAGGCTTTTACCGTAGAGAATCATACAGGCCGGGCTTCCCACAGATAAATAAACGAGGTAACAAAATGAATTCTTCCGCTGTAACAATGGATCAAAGAAAGATCGAAGGAAGCCTTCGCGGTTATTTGATTTTACTCTTACTGGTTGTGCTTTCCTGGGGTATCTTCAAGATACTGACTCCACACAATTTTGGATCATTTAACAATATGCTCAGCTATTTTCAGGCCAGCCTCATCGCAAGCGTCGGTGCTGTAGGTTTCTATTTTGTAATGGTCATGGGCATGTTTGACTTCTCAATCGGCGCAAACATAATGCTTTCCGCCATCGTCGGCTGCGTTTTCGCAACAAAGCTTGGCCTCGGGTATGCAGGTCTCATCATAGGAGCTTTGCTCTGCGGATGCCTGGTAGGACTTTTCAACGGAAGCTTTTATGTAAAGCTTCATATCCCGTCCATGATCGTAACCACAGGTCTTGCTCTCATTTATGAAGCAGTTGCAAACTACATTGCAGGCGGAGTTGAGCAGACCTTATCAGCTGATCTCAGAATGTTCGGACAGATGCCCGGAGATATCATCCTTGCACTGGTTGCTTTTATCGTGGCTTATGTATTCCTTAACTATACAAAAATCGGTACATATACCTATGCCATCGGCAGCAACGAATTTGTAGCAAAGAACATGGGTATCAATGTCAATAAATATAAAGTTCTGGCATTCATCTTAAGCGGTGGCTTTTTAGGCATCATGGCAGTTCTGACCATAAGCTATGGTTCCTCAATGGTCGCTGTAACCGGCATGGCATCCATGAGCCGCAACTTCATCCCCACCATGGGCTGCTTCTTCGGAGTTGCCTTCAAGAAATACGGCATTCCTTTACAGGCCATCATCATCGGAGAATTTATCATCAACATCATCTTTTTCGGTTTTATTGCATTAGGCGCCCCTACTGCAATTCAGGATGTAATCACAGGCTTTGCGCTTCTGATCATCATCACAGTAACCACAAAGATCAATAAGGGCGAAATTGTAAAGTGATTCAGGAGGGTACAATGAGCGAGGTTCGTTTAGAGGTAAAAAATCTTTGTAAGTCCTTCGGTATCACGAAGGCAGTTAAGAATGTTTCTTTCAATATCAATAAAGGAGAGGTTCATGCCCTGATCGGTGAGAACGGCTCCGGAAAGTCAACATTAACAAACATGTTGACCGGAATTTACAGCATCGACAGCGGTATCTTCGTACTGGACGGAGAGGAAATCCATCCGAAGAATCAGGTGGATGCCAACAACCATGGCGTTTCTATCATAGTCCAGGAGCTGGGAACCCTTTCAGGTCTTACCGTAGCCGAAAATATATTCCTGGGACATGAAGAAAAATTCGTGAAGTGCGGAATCAAAAACACAAAGCAGATGATCAAGGAGGCTAATGAGCTTCTCCATAGCTACGGTTTCGACCGCATCAAAGCCCAGCGAATGATCGATGACTACAACTTCGAGGATAGAAAGCTGGTTGAGATTGTAAAGGCAACTTATTTCGATCCAAAGATCGTTGTTATAGACGAGACCACAACAGCTCTTTCCCAGGAGGGAAGAAATGAGCTCTACAAGGTCATGGACAAGATAAGAGAAAAGGGTAATACCATAATCTTTATATCTCACGATCTTCAGGAAATTCTTGAGCGCTCCGATACCATCACAATCCTTCGCGACGGCGTATATATCGACACTGTAAAGAGCAAGGATGTAAGCGAAGAGGATCTGAAGCGTCTCATGGTAGGCCGCGAAGTAACAGGAGATTACTACCGTTCAGATTACGGCAGCAAGGTATCCGACGAAGTCGTACTCTCAGTAAAGGATGTTTCAGTCCCGGGACTTTTAAACAAGCTTGATTTCGAACTTCATAAAGGCGAGATCCTCGGCTTCGGAGGTCTTTCAGAATCCGGAATGCACGAAGTAGGCAAGGCCATCTTCGGTGCTTCCTATGACAGAACCGGTTCCGTAAAGCTTTCAGACGGCACCGAGATCAATGATATCCCCACAGCTATTCAGCACAGCATCGCATATACTTCAAAGGACAGAGATAATGAATCCGTTGTACTTAATCAGAGCATCATGGACAACATTTGCCTGCCATCTCTTGATGATCTTGCAGACAAGAGACATATGTTAAGCGATAAAAAGCTTAGAGACTTTGCAGATAAATTCGCAAAAGACATGTCGGTAAAGATGGTAAATGTCGATCAGTTTGTATCTGATCTTTCCGGCGGAAACAAGCAGAAGGTAGTTCTCGCCAGATGGATAGGCAAGGATTCGGATATCGTCGTACTGGACAGCCCGACAAGAGGTATCGATATCAAGGTAAAGCAGGATATATATCAGCTCATGGACAGAATGAGAAAGGCAGGAAAATCAATCATCATGATTTCCGAAGAGCTGATGGAACTTATAGGAATGTGTGATCGTATCATCATCATGAAGGACGGAATGATCAACGGACAGATCGAAAGAAGCGAGACACTGGATGAAAACAATCTGATCACAATGATGGTTTAAGGAGGAATTATGGTGGCAGTGAGTAAAACAGAGATGACAGCAGCAAAAGAAAAGAAAACAGGAAATCTCTCCATGATTTCCGCAGTCAAGACATATCTTCCCATCGTTGGCCTGATCATAGTATTTTTGGTATTTAATGTTCTGACGAATTTCAGAATGGTCAAAAATATGCCCCTTGTTCTTTCCCAGGTATATGTGACCATGATCGCCACAACCGGTGTGTTTTTTATCATGACCATGGGGGGCCTTGATTTTTCACAGGGATCAATCCTCGGAATAGCATCCATAGTTGTATGTATGGTGTCCAGGGTAAACATTCCACTGAGCATCATATGCGGTATCCTCACAGGAGCACTGATCGGTGCATTCAACGGATACTTCTATGTATACCGTAAGATAAAGTCCTTTATCGTTACCATCTGTACAATGTTTCTGTTCCGCGGTTTCATCAAGTACCTGACAACCAATGCTCCGGTTGCGGGATCAGCTGCTCTTATCAATTTCGATAAAACAGAACTGAAAGTAGCTCTCACACTGCTTGTTCTTGTAACAGGTTTTGTACTCTTCAGATTCACCAAATTCGGAACTTATCTGAAAGCTATCGGAGCAGGCGAAAAGGCAGCAATGTTCTCAGGTATCAGAACCGACAAAATGAAATTCTGGGTTTATGTACTTTCCGGAGCAATCACAGGTTTTGCGGCATTCATAAATGTCATCAAGGTTGGATCCGTAACATCTTCAGGCGGAAGCCAGTTGGAGACACAGATCCTTATCGCCCTGGTGCTTGGAGGGATGCCTATTTCAGGCGGTGCCAAGGTACGTTTTGAAAATATCATCGTAGGTTCGCTTCTGTATATCGTACTTAACAGCGGACTCACCATGATGGGATTCTCAACTCAGATGATGCAGCTTATACAGGGAATCGTATTCCTGGTATTTGTGGCAGTTTTTGCAGACAGGAAATCATTACAGGTCATCAAATAACCGACCCAAAACCTGTAACCCCTTGTAAATATCTTTTTTACGAGCCAACAGGATCTGCACCTGTGTCAGATATCAAAGCCGGAAAACATCATTTACAGATGAGTAGTGAAGAGTAAACAGAATGAGCAAAGAAAACCAAAAGCATATCAACGAAAGCTTAAAATATCAAAAACTGTATAAATGGGGCCGTACGCTTATCATGAGTGGCGTCATCAAAAACGGCGACAAGTTCATGTCCGAGCATGTACTGGAAAAGAAGTTTGGTTACTCCAGGCAGACTGTTCGTATGGCCCTTGACAAAATGGAACAGGAAGGGCTCATCCAAAGGGTCCGCGGCAGCGGAACCTACGTTTCCTACCATACTGATGCGGAACCTGAGGGAGATAAAAAGCCGCATATAGGTTTGATTCTGAGCTATTTTGCAGATTATCTGTTTCCGGAGGTCTATGCCGGAATAGAATCGGTTATGAAGGAACAGGGGCTTCAGATCGATGTAGCCATTACAAAAAATCATCTCAATGAAGAAACCATGTTCCTTGAAAATTTCCTGAAGGCAGGCGTTCAGGGCCTGATCATAGAAGGTACACGTACGAGCTTCCCGAATCCCAATCAGAGATTGTATAAAGAAATCAAAAGGAAGAATATTCCAACTATCTTTCTCCATAATCATTATTCAAACATCCATTTCGACAGTGTTGAAATGTCTGATGCAAAAAGCAGCTATGAACTGACTAAGCATTTGATTGAAAATGGTCACAGAAAGATCGGGGGAATGTTTAAGTCGGATGATATGCAGGGAATGGAACGCTATCGCGGCTATACAGAGTGCCTGTCCGAATTGGGGCTTCGCTTTGACGACGACTGGGTACGCTGGTACACCACAAAGGACATGGAGGATAAATTCAGCAAGAAAAGTCTGATGTCATTCTATCGCAGAACAAAGGAGTGCACAGCCCTTGTTTTCTACAATGACGAGATCGCATATCGATATATAGACTTTCTTACCGAACGAGGCGTGAAGGTGCCGGAGGATGTTTCCATTGTTTCCTTTGATGATGCGAAAATGCAGGAGTCAGGAGAGCTGACGATTTTATCGGCAGTACACCCGAAATTCGAAATGGGAAAACTCACTGCCCAAAATCTCCTCCGCATGATGAAGGATCAAAACTGGACTCATCATGACAACTCTTATCAGTTCCCTGTTTCATTTAATCAGGGTAATTCAGTCAGGGATATAAGAGAGCGTTAATGAAACGCTGCGAAAAGTGTATAGCTCACATTTTTTGATTTGAATCCTATATAAGAGTCACTATAAATGTTAAGGACTCTAAGTTGTAAAATCGTTTTTTTAAACTCAGCAAGTAACATCATACCATTGAGAAGTGAAACCTCAGGGATGAAACTCCCGGAAAGCAGCCCTTCAATAGACTGATGTTGCAAGACAGAAAGAAGGAAGAATTATGAAAAAGTTATATTTTGTAGTCGGCAGTCAGGATCTTTACGGAGATGAATGTCTCCGTCAGGTTGCAGCGGATGCTGCCGACATGGCATCATTTTTAAACGATAAATTGAAGGAGATAGTATCAGTTGAACTCCTTCCCACAGTTGTTGATTCAGAGACATGTATAGAGGATCTCCGCAAAGCATCTACCGACGATGACTGCGTAGGTGTCATCACCTGGATGCACACCTTCTCACCGGCAAAGATGTGGATCAAGGGACTTCAGGAGCTTCGTAAGCCTCTTTTACACCTTCACACACAGCATAATGAGAAGCTTCCCTATGACAGCATTGACATGGACTTTATGAATCTCAACCAGTCAGCTCACGGCGACCGCGAGTACGGCTTCATCGTAGCACGTCTCGGAATCCCGCACGAAGTTGTGGCCGGTTACTACAAGAATGAGAGTGTTCTCAAAAAGATCCGTCAGTTTGCAGAGGTGGCGAAGGCTATCGACTATTCACATCATTTAAAGGTTGCATCCTTCGGAAACAACATGCGTGAAGTTGCTGTTACAGACGGCGATCGTGTTGAGTCTCAGATCCGTTACGGCTGGGAGTGCAATTATTTCGGTATAGGCGATCTGGTTAAGATCATGGCTACTGTCTCCGAAAGTGAAGTAGATGCAAAAATGGCAGAGTATGAGTCAAAATACACCATGAAAACCGATAATGTAGACTCCGTTCGTGAACAGGCAAAGATGGAAGTGGCTCTCGATAAGTTCCTTGAAAAGAATCATATCGGTGCATTCGCAGATACCTTCCAGGATCTTCATAATCTTAAGCAGCTTCCGGGTATTGCAGCACAGAACCTTATGGCAAAGGGCGTTGGATTCGGACCTGAGGGAGACTACAAGATCTCAGCATTATCCGCTGTTCTCATGAAGATGGCAGAATCAAGAAAGGGTGCTACCGGCTTCATCGAGGATTACACCTATGACCTTACAGAGGGTCAGGAGGTGGAGCTTGCTTCTCACATGCTGGAGGTACCGCCTGCATTTGCGGCAACAAAGCCTGAGATTCAGGTTCATCCTCTGGGCATCGGCGGAAAGGAAGATCCGGCACGTCTTGTATTTGACGGAGTAACCGGCGACGCAATTCAGGTAACCATGGTGGATATGGGAGACCGTTTCCGTATCATCTGCGCAGATATCGAGCTTGTAAAGCAGGCAGCGCCCATGCCTAAGCTTCCGGTTGCCCGTATCATGTTCCGTCATAAGCCAAACTTCGAGATCGGTACCGAGGGCTGGTGCTACGCAGGCGGAGCTCATCACAGCGTCATATCAACAGCATTAACAAGAGCTGATATCGCCCTTTTCGCAAAGCTTACAGGCACAGAGCTTGTTACTATCGGCGAGGATACAAGAGAAGCAGATCTCCTTCATCTGGGAGCCAGGTAAATCTGCATCTGTATGTAAAATTTAACCGTAACAGTTTATCCGATGATACATGGGGACAGAGGTGGTGTTTCACTATCCGGACTGTTACAAATTAACAGTAAAGGTCTTGGTCATCAAAAGGGTTGGCTGGTATATGACACGCAGAATAATGGTTGAAGGTAGTCTGCGTGTCTAAATCGGTCTATTTTTGAAGAATTTGACACGCAAAAAACGATATAAAGGTAATCTGCGTGTCTAAACTGATCTGTTTTTGAAGAATTTGACACGCAGAAGAACAAAAAAAATCAATCTACGTGTCTAAACAAATCTGCGGATAGAGGAGATATATCAATTATGGGTACAAAAGAAAAAATACTGGAGGGAAAAACTGCTCTTGGAATAGAGTTTGGTTCTACCAGAATCAAAGCAGTTCTTACTGACGATAAAGGACATGTTCTCGCCACCGGGTTTCATGATTGGGAAAACCGGCTGGTGAATGATATTTGGACCTACACCATGGAGGATATTCACAACGGACTTCGGGGATGCTACAGCTCCCTGGTAAAGAACGTAAAAGAGCAGTATGGCCTGATCCCCGAGACCTACGGTGCTCTCGGCATCAGCGCCATGATGCACGGAATCCTGGCTTTCGACAAGGACGGCACGCTTCTCAGCCCCTTTGAAACTTGGAGAAACAGCAACACAGAGCAGGCAGCCGATGCACTTACAAATGAGTTTAAGTTCAACATCCCTCTTCGCTGGACCATCTCACACATCTACCAGATGGTACTGGAGGACAGAAGCTTCGTGAAGGATTTCTCCTTTGTAACTACGCTTGATTCATTTATTCACTGGGAGCTGACAGGAGAGAAGGTTACAGGTATAGGCGATGCTGCAGGAATCTTCCCGATTGATTCAGAGAAGCTTGACTACGATGAAGAGATGATGTCAAAGTTCGATACTCTCATCAAGGACAAAGGTTATTCTTGGAAGCTCCGGGATATTCTCCCTAAAGTTCTAGTGGCAGGCGAGCAGGCCGGAACATTAACGGAAGAAGGCGCTAAGCTTCTGGATGAAACCGGCACCCTGAAGGCAGGCATTCCCATGTGTCCTCCCGAGGGAGACGCAGGAACAGGCATGGTGGCTACCAATTCTGTAGCACCGGGCACCGGCAACGTATCCGCAGGCACAAGTACCTTCGCAATGCTGGTACTTCAGCAGGACAAGAAGCTCTCAAAGCTCTATCGCGAGATCGACATGGTAACAACTCCCGATGGCTATCCTGTAGCGATGTCACATGCCAATAACGGAACTTCGGATCTCAATGCCTGGGTAAATCTCTTTAAGGAGTTTTCAGAGCTTATGGGGTTCAGCGTTGACATGGGCGATTTATATGGAAAACTCTATACCAATTCTTTAAATGGAGACAAGGATTGCGGCGGACTTCTGCCATATGGATATTTCTCGGGAGAAGGCATTACACATTTAAATGAAGGAAGACCTTTATTTGCCCGCACACCTGACAGTAAGTTTAATCTTGCAAACTTCATGAGAGCCCATCTCTATACATCACTTGGAGCTGTAAAGCTTGGTCTCGATATCCTTTTGAAGGATGAGAAGGTACCGGTCAAGAGCATTACCGGCCACGGCGGACTTTTCAAAACAAAGGGCGTTGCCCAGAATTATCTGGCAGCTGCAGTCAACGCTCCGGTAACTGTTATGGACACCGCAAGCGAGGGCGGCCCATGGGGTGAAGCGCTTCTGGCACTTTATATGCTCCGTAGAAAGGATACAGAAACTATAGGAGATTTACGCGTAAAGGATACCGGAAGCCTCGGTGATTTTCGCGGAAAAGATGCCGAAACCCTCGGTGATTTCCTTGCGAAAGAAATCTTCGCAGACCAGTCCGGAACCACAGTTTCACCGGATCCCGCCGACGTAGAAGGCTTCGAAACCTTCACACAGCGATATAAAGACGGCATAGCAGTTGAAAAAGCAGCTGTTGAGACCATGAGATGGTGAGGTAGGAGAAAGGACTATTCATTTAGACCCATATCACAATATACCTGATATTGGGTCATGGAAGTGCGGATTCTCTATGACCTATATCGCAAATATCGATTTATAGGTCACTGAAGTGCACGATTATCTTTGACTCATATCGCAATATACCTGATTTTGAGTCATAGAAGTACGGATTTTCTATGACCCATATTGCAAATATCGGATTATAGGTCAATGAAGAGCACGATTATCTTTGACTCATATTGCAATATACCTGATTTTGGGTCATAGAAATGCGGTTTTTTCTATGACCCATATCACAAATATCAGATTATAGGTCACTGAAGTGCACGATTATCTTTGACTTATATTGCAAATATCAGATTTCGAGTCAAGAAAAGATGATGATATGATATTGTGCGTTATTGGAGTATTCGTCTGACTGAAGAAGTATTGTATGAAAAGCCATCAGTAATATGGTAATGACCCATATTCTATATTAATAATCGATAATATTAAGAGAAAATTCCCTCCGGAAGGAAGCTTAAAATATAAAGCTGTCTTCCGGAGGGGATTTTATTGTGTTAACCAGAGTTAGCCAGGTTAATGGCGGTGAAATAGTAGATATTGTATATCCACATATAGTCTGAAAACAAACAATATGCAAATCTGTTTGTCTGTGATATGATTCTGACGTTCAAAAACATTCGACGATTATAATCTTATAAGTTCTTATGGAATGATCATTCCCGAAAATCATATTGACGGGGTTTACAAAACTAAAAAAAACAATTATTCTAAAGGTATCAATTGATACCCACGCGAGGAGGGTAATTTTGACCGAAGATACGAAAACTCGTATAGAATCGGAATTAGACGTCAAAGCTTATATTCAGAATCTAAAATTTGCTTTAAATAACGGTGCACAAATAAATTTTCAAGCACATAGACGTGTTGATGAAGACAGAGAAGAGAAATATACAAACCAGTATACAGTAAATACTTTATTTCCTGATGAGAACCCTGTGGATGCTTTGAAAAGAGAACTCTTAACTCTTACTGTACTAATACTTCCCACATGAATAAGTGCCGGAAAGCCTTATTCTAAGTGGGTTTCCAACAATAAAATAGCGTAGTCACAACCCAGCTGTGATATAATTAAGTTGCTGACAAAATCATTCACAACATAGGAGTGCTACGCTATGAATACTATATCACAGTCTGAGATATTGCTTCAAGATGCTACGAACGAAGTCGGTTCTTTCCTCCGAAAATATCAGGTATCTGATATTCTGAAACAGTGCAATGGTTACAAGCAGAAAGGCTTTTCAGTGATCCAGCTGTTTGCCTACCTGGTAACGCTGATGTTCCAGCCGTTAAGCACATACATGTCCATGCGTGTCGGTGCTTATAAAGAGCCATTCTCCAAGAATACAATCCGCCGGTTCTGCAATAATGCCTCGATCAATTGGCACAAGTTCCTGCGAGTTCTCTCGCAGAAGCTTGTAGTTGAATTCATGCGGCCTGCTACTTCCGATGACCGGGAAGAATTCTTCATCATTGATGATACACCTTTCCAGAAATCCGGGAAGAAGACGGAACTGGTAAGCAGGTTCTTCAACCATGTCAGCATGAAATATGAACTGGGCTATCGCATCCTGACATTGCTCTGGACGGATGGCTATTCCAACGTTCCGGTCGATTTTGCGCCGCTGTCCTCTGGGAATGAGAAACTGATCATTTCCAAAGCAAAGGAATACGATGGCCGTACACTTGCAGGAAAAATCCGGAAGCAGGCATGTATGAAGGCCCCGGAACTGATCCTTCAGATGCTCTCTCAGGCTATTGCTGCCGGCCATACCGCAAAGTATGTGCTTTTTGACAGCTGGTTTGCTACGCCGAAGGGGATCATGGACATCAAAGACCGACTGCATATGGATGTCATCGCCATGGTGAAAAAATCCGGCAAAGTCTACTATGAGTATGACGGTGAGCAGCACGACGTTAAAGAAATCTTCTCCCGCAGCAAAAAGCGTAGAGGCCATTCAAAATATCTTCTTTCTGTAGAGGTCAATCTCTTACAGAAAAAGTACGGCAAGATCCTGGAGCGCATACCGGCAAAACTTGTCTATGTCCGTAACAAGGCAAATAAGAAAGACTGGATTGCCATCATCTGCACCGATACGACGCTTTCGGAAGAAGAAATCATTAAACGGTACGGATACCGCTGGAACATTATGC
>NZ_JNJM01000032.1:0-26586 GCF_000701645.1 Oribacterium sp. FC2011 | reverse complement strand
CGATATATAGTAGGATTTATGTCATCAGGATTATCAAATTGAGTCTGTCTATTAACATTCTCAAGAATGGCTACTAAATAAAAATAATATTCAGAAAACATTATCGCCAATGGTTTCACTGTGCGTTCGTGACCGGTCTTTCCCTGGATGCCTTTATAGAAGAATTGTATTTTTAAGCCATCTCTAATTGCAGTTCCTATGGACCACATCTTGTCGAGAAAATGACTGTTATGCATCGGTGGAATATAGTGGTACATCTCGTTTGCTATAAGATCTGTCACCATTTTCTGACTTTCCTTAGGTACACAGCAATCCAGAAGTTTATCAAGGATGTTTTTCATGTCATCCTTTCGAAAGGCCCTGCTGTCAAGGAGAATCTTACAAATAGCCAAAACCTCATCATTTGAAAACTTCATCTTGCTGATATGCTCGAAGCGATATCCACGATCTTTATAATCATAGACAAGTTCGTTATGAACATCTTCGCTCACAAACTGGTTATCAAGAAACTGCCTTATATCTTCAAGGTCACGCTGTATTGTCTTTTCATTTACATGTAACTTTTCCGCAAGTTCCTTTTTCTTTAATACTTTGCCACTTAAAAGTTCCGAATAAATATATAAAACCCGGTTGCTCTTGTTCTGATCATTTTCACACATATAGATACTCTCTTATTAATGAATAGTTTAAGTGATTCTATAAGTAGTATACTGACCGGATTGGTCATGATATGTCCAAGTAAAAGCGTTAAATATAAACATTTTGTAAAAACATAAATAATATAAATAGGTTCATGACCTTTTATACAAAATAGTCTGTTTGTATGAAATCTTATGCATACATACAATAATTATATCGACTAAAAACATTATCTTAATGAGGTTATATAATAATGATTAATTACGTTGTTCAAGTAAATTTTTGATGCAATTACAAAAAATGCCATCAGAACCGGTGACTGGCCCTGGTGGCATTTAAGTAATGAATATTTGAAAACATAAATATGAGAAGAATCGTCCGTTTTACAAGATTTATGTATAGCCAAAAACCATATATTCATAATGTGAGATTATTATTGTAGGCTGAAAAAGCTCTCCATAAAATAGGTGCTGTTCACAGTGACAGGCACCTATGGTTCTTGAATCTCGCTTCGAAAATTCTGTGATATTATAGGTATATAGCATTAACCTACACCTAAAATAGCCAGTTGCAATATCCTTAATATGTGTTAACATCTATCTCAGTAACATTTAATTCGATTTTCAGAAAGGAGGCCATCATGACTAAGAACACTTTAACAAACTTAAACGCAACCCGAGGGATGGTTATCCTTTTTTTCTGTAATTAAGTAGGCATATTCTGCCTATATCTACAGTTTTCATAGGATGATCAACACCTCTTTATTTGGGAGGTGTATTTTTTTGCCTTTCCGTGCTTTTAACGAAGGAAATCAACTATGGAGATAATCAAAGGAGCTTTTTCAGAAGCTCATGTTTTCACTACAAATAATACCGACACTGCCCTTGATCAGTATGCAAGAGCCCAGCTTCAAATGATATGTGACAACGAGTCATCAAAAGGGTGCTTAATAAGAGTAATGCCGGATGTCCATCCCGGAAAAGTCGGAACTATTGGTCTTACCATGACTATCGAGGACCGTATCATGCCTAATCTTATCGGAATCGATATAGGGTGTGGTATGACACTTGGTAAGATCAAAGGAAAAAAGATCGAAGGGCAGAAACTCGATACTGTAATAAGAGACTGCATACCTTCTGGTTTTAACATCCGAAAAAAGCCGCATAGGTTTGCAGAAGACTTCGACTTCTCGGATCTTTATTGTTCAGCACACATAAGAACCGATAAAGCGAGGCTCAGTTTAGGGACATTAGGAGGCGGCAATCATTTCATCGAGGTCGATAAGGATACGGACAATGATTTTTACATAGTCATCCATACCGGAAGCAGACACCTTGGAAAAGAAGTGACTGAATACTACTTAAATGAAGGACAGAAAGCCCTGAAAGATAAAGGCATAGCTATCCCTTACGAACTTACCTGGCTTGATGGCGAACTTAAAGACTCTTATCTTCATGACATGCAGATAGTCCAGGATTTTGCCAGCCTGAACAGACAGATAATCCTTGATGAACTTGTAAAAGGGATGAAATGGAAGGTACTGGAGTCTTATGAATGCATCCATAACTATGTAGATGCATCGGCAGAGACATTAGCCCTATTCAATTCACCGATCATGAGAAAAGGTGCCATTTCCGCAAAGAAAGATGAGAAAGTCATCATTCCTGTCAACATGCGTGACGGAATTATTCTCGGAACAGGACTTGGAAACAAAGACTGGAACTGCTCTGCCCCTCATGGCTCCGGAAGGATCATGAAGAGAGAGGATGTAAAGAACAATTTTACAGTTACTTCTTTCAAGTCTGAGATGAAAGGTATTTATTCAAGCTGTATAGGCAAGGACACCTTAGATGAAGCACCGTTTGCATACAGACCGGTCACTGAGATAACTGATGTGATAAGCGCTACCGTAAAGATCGATAAGTTTATAAAGCCGGTATATAACTATAAGGCCGGTGGAGAATAATGAGGATTTCAAAATATGATAATTCAGATAAGTTCCGGACAGGGACCGGCAGAATGCGAGCTCTGTGTCACAAAGCTCTTTAAATCCCTGAATAAAGAATATGATGATCTGGAGGTGATCAGCCAGCATCCATCAAAAACTAAGGGGTGCTGCACTTCTATAATGTTTAAAACAGAAAATGACCTTTCAGGCCTTGAAGGAACCGTTCAGTGGATATGCCAGAGCCCTTTCCGACCTGAGCACAAAAGAAAAAATTGGTTCGTGGATGTGAGCATCATCCCGGAGCTTGATGAGATATGTAAGGATCAGAATATCCGATTCGAGCGCTTCCATTCCGGGGGAAACGGCGGACAGAATGTAAATAAAGTTGAAACCGGTGTCCGTCTAATTCACATACCGACCGGTATCACAGTGACTTCCACAGCAGAGAGGACTCAGCAGCTTAACAGAAAGGATGCTCTTGATAAACTTAATGCCATCCTTGCAGCAAAAGAAGCAGAAAGCCATGCCAAGCAGACAAATGATGCCTGGCGTGAACATACAAGGATCGTAAGGGGAAATCCTGTGAGAGTCTATAAAGGCATGGGATTCACCCAGACAAAATAAGGTATTAAAACATGGTGCTGTCGCATTTTAGTGCAACAGCACCTTTTTTATAGTGGTTTTCGTATCCGAATGATCATCTCTTTCAGTATAAAAGATTAGTACTTTATCATTAATAATTTAATGTTGCGGGTAACGATTTGAGAATTATAATAATGAATTAACATCAAAGTCATAAAGGGGGGATTAAGTATGGAAGGGTTATTAGCCTTTATTTCTGCGGTCTGCAGTAGAATACAGACGGTTTCTGATTTGTTTTGGGATTTTCCGACAAACTTTGAGTGGTATCGAGGCATTCCTGTTTTAGGAAATTTTTCTCTGGCTATCATTCTGCTCATAGGTTCGGGAATCTACTTTTCGGTTAACCTCAGATTTATACAGCTTAGAAGGTTTAAATACGGTATTCAGGTACTGAAAAACAGTAAGGCGAAAACGGGAATCACTCCGCTTGCATCATTTTTCCTTTCAACTGCCATGCGTGTAGGTCCTGGAAATATCCTCGGTGTAACAGGTGCAGTATCTGTGGGAGGACCCGGCGCCCTATTATGGATGTGGATCTCGGCATTTTTCGGAATGGCCACAGCTTATGTTGAGTCAACATTATCCCAGATTTTCAAGGAAAAGAAGAATGATGAGTATCTGGGTGGCATGTCCTTTTACGGAAGAAGGCTGCTTAAGAACTCAGCTATAGTCGGTGTTGTACTTTCGATGATGTACATCATATATGCGATTCTCTGCTTTCCGGCTCAGGGTTTCAATACTGTATCGGCCATGGGACAGATTGCAAGCATTGTAAGCGGATATGACCTTCCGACTACTCACGCAGTATATTGGCTTGGATTTCTGGTAGTTATTCTGGCGACATGCGCTGTTTCCTTTGGCGGAACAAAGAAGATTTCAAAGGTTACGGATGTGTTGGTTCCGGTTATGGCCGTCGTTTACGTCATTACTGTTCTTATTCTTATTTTTATCAATATATCGAGGATCCCATGGTTTTTCTATGCCGTCTTCACACAGGCATTTAAGCCGGAAGCCATCTTTGGGGGTGCCTTCGGAACGGCTCTCATGCAGGGTGTAAAAAGAGGACTTATGTCCAATGAAGCCGGCCAGGGTACCATCACTATGCCAGCTGCGGCATCAGATGCAGCACATCCTTGTGATCAGGGCTGTGTTCAGGCCATCGGTGTTTTCCTTGATACCATAGTTATCTGTACTCTTACAGGTTTTGTGGTTATCATGGGCCGGGCATGGCTCACAGAAAATGGTGCTGCATGGATGGATCTCGGAAAGCTTCCCAAGTACCTTGCTTCCATTGAAGAGCTTACTCCGGGAACAGGATTAAATAGTGTTGTTACACTGCTGGTATCGCTTTGTTTCGGACTTTTTGCATTCACCTGTCTCTTGGGATTTATGTCATTCTCTGAGATATGTGCAAACAGAATCAGCCGCAGCAAGGTATTTATAAATACTATAAGAATTATCGATATCGCAGTTGTCTGTTTCGGAATGCTCACATCTATCGTTGGCCTGGATCTTGGAGCCCTTTGGGATCTTTCCGATTTTGCCAATATTTTAATTGCTTACTGCAACATTCCGCTTCTGTACATTGGCTTCAAATATGTTAAGAAGGCAACTGTTCACTTCGAGTCTAAGGATGACACACCGTTTAGTTCGGCTGTGATCGGGGTCGATGTCCCTGTATGGGATGATAAGGCCCGGGCAAACTGATTTTTGAGATTTGTATCTTAGAAACACAAAGGGGCGACGCACCATTTTATGATATGGTGCGTCACCCCCATTTTCTTTGTTATAGCATTAGTCATCACTATCAACATCATCTTCTGTTGTCTTGTCAGCCTTGTTCTTTTCCTTTATCGTTGTGCTGTTAGCCTTGTCCATAAGTGCCAGGTCCGTATGTGTTCACAGTGACAGGCACTCATTTACCGGGGACAGTCCTCTTTTGTGAGAACCGTTCCCGGTAGTATTTTCTAAAATTTGATGCGGTTTTCCTTGAAGACCTTCATCATTTCATTAGTGAGACTCAGATTATTCTCCTGTAAAACTATAGCATTTCTCTGAACCCATTCGGCATATCTCAGTTCATCCTTATCCATATGAATCTCGGCATTACCCTCAGCATCGCAATAGAATCCTGCGAGGATATCCTGAGCCATACCCCATGGCTGGGATTTATAATATCTGATATTTCTTACTTTGATGCCGGTTTCTTCCATCACCTCACGGGCAACTGTTTCCTCCAGTGTTTCACCGATCTCGGTAAATCCTGCCACAAGAGCATTGCCTCCGTAGCCTTGTCTGTATTTTGTCACCAGCAGGCAGTCACCCTTTGTGACACCAACAATTACTGCAGGGTTGATCCTTGGATAAATAATGTTGCCACAGTCTTTACACCGAAGTGCCCGTTCCTTGTCATCAAAGCTCAGCTTATGTCCGCATTTTCCACAGAAAGTATTATCGGCATACCATTTCCATAAATGATATGCAGTAAATACGGCATAGATTTCCGGTCCGGAACCGGTCTTTCGCAGGTCTCTTACGGATCTGTAGTTGAAATCGTTTTTTATATGAGCTTCCTTATCGGTAACAAGAAAATAACGTGTATCATCGATTGAAAACAGGTATATTGTTTCAAACCCTTCTGCATCGCTTCCTTTCGGAAATGACAGCTTTCCGTTATTTTCATGTATAAGAAGCTTTCCTTCCTTGTCAAAGAAAAGTGCCGTATCTTCAGGCTGTATAGAATTGTTTTTAAATGAATTATCTAACCTGCTTGGTGCGATATCCTGTATCATTATCCCCTCTATTCCTTTTTGAAATTAATTTCTGACACATCTTAAATGCACTCACCATGTGCTCGGCAAATTGCCGGTTGCCTTTTTCTGTCAGATGAATGCCATCATAAAACAGATCGATATCCCATTTACCGGCATCGATGAACCTTGCTTTGTATTTCCCGGCAACTTCATGGTAAAGGTTACTTAACTTTACGTTTGCTTCCTGAATTGCGTTCATGGGATGTCCTGCGGGGAATCCCATCATGGGAGGAGAAATGACGATGCATTGGCACTCTTCATGAATGTCTTTGACGGCTTGCAGAAGCAGATCCATATGGTTGGCAATTTCGAGGGGGTTAAGTGATGACTGATTCAGCAGATCATTTGTGCCAAGCATTACTGCAAAGTAATCAAGCTTCTCATACCGACCCAAAACCTTTTGAAAACGTTTAAACTCTGCCTCATAACCGGGCAGACACCTTCCGTTTTGACCATCTTCTATGATCTGTATGGATTCCTTTATACGCTCCTGTAACATCGTTGGCCAACGAATATCCTTAGGTAATCTGGCATCTTCGTAACATGATGCCAGGGGATTATAGCCATATGTATTGGAATCACCGTATAGATAAAGGATCTGCTTATCTTCCATTTCATGCCTCCCTTCGCAAACTCTCCGATGACTTTTGTATTATTATACTGTTCACAGTGGCAGGCACCTATAGTCCTAGTATTATGACGTTAGGACCCTACGGATGAGTTACAAGCCCAGACCCTTTAGGGTCGGGGTAATTGACTACAATCAATAATATGTTTAATCCTATCTCTATTCTTAGCTTTATCCAAACAACTGAAGTATTCCCTGAGTAGTTTTGTCAATCTGCCCTAGAATATTTTGAGCTGATTGGATTAGGATTGAATTCTTGTCCAATTTGGACTTTTCTTTAGCAATATCGGTATCTCTGATCCTGGACTCTGAACTTGTAACATTCTCATCCATTACTTCATTACTGGCACGTGTATGCTCTAAACGATTCTGCTGGGCACCAAGCCGTGCACGAAATTCAGATACCTTATCTATTGCATGCTTGATATCCTCTACGTTACTCTGATTATCCCTGTCCGAAATATCAAAATCCTTGATTCCGAGAATATCAAGATTAATATACGGGAAATCAAGTAAAATACGATCATCCTGTACGCTACTGCACTGTATCCATATATTTCCGGTCCTAACCTTCTGCATACCATTAGTGTTGAATTGAACATCAACAGAATTGTTGTTGTCTCTGTAATCATAAATCGCCAGAGCCGGAGTTGATCCATCTACATTTAAATCCAACACTCTGTTAAAATGATCTTCTTCATTAATAACATTTGACAGAGTATCTAAAGTCTTACTATATAATCTGTTGGCTATTTTTTCTGCTGCGTCGGAAAGCGTACTCGGATCCGCATTTGTTTCTTTAAGAAATGAGATATAGCCAAATATTGTCTCTGATGAATTGTCATCTATAGTTAAGTTCCCAAGATCAATAGCACTGTTTGTCACAGGCTTTCCATTACTATAAGACATTGACTCCCGTAAAAATTCTTTGGTTATATTACTGCCGGGTTCAACAGCTGCTCCATAAAAAGCAACACCATAATAATGACTGGTACAGGTAGCGCAGCTCATACCTATACTGGTTCCGAGAAGGTCATATACATCTTTGTAGAGATCATCGGCTGTCAGTGATCCGGAACCATTGTATTTGGATGTAAGACCACTAAAATCTATTACTGCACTGGCATTGTTGTCTACTGCCGGTGTATCATTTCTCCCCGGAGCTATATACTGATTAAAACCGCTCACATTACCAACTCTCATTGATGAAGATGTATGATCCTTAAGCCATGAAGGTACTTCGCTTGTATATTCCTGTGGCGTATCATCATGCTGTTTCAATACTTTTATATCATTGAATTCTGTAGAATCGGTAATTCTAATTATTTCGTTTTTTAGCTCGGTAATTTCATTTTGAATCTCTTCCAGATTCTCGTCATTATATATTCCATCATGAGCCTGGATAGAAAGCTTACTGATACGTTGAAGGATTTCTGTAATTTCCCCCATTGCTCCATCAGCTGTGTTTATCATTTCAATTCCATCATTGATGTTATTATGGCCCTGATCCAGTCCTTTGATACGTTCACGCATACTTTCACTGACTGCAAGTCCGGCAGCATCATCCCCGGCTCTGTTGATCTTGTAACCTGAGGACAGCTTCTCCAGATTTTTTTGTAAAGCGGTCTGATTGGTATTGAAATTTCTTAATGTATTTATCGTAGGTGTATTATCTCTGATTCTCATGAAATGCTCCGCGAACTACCAATCACCTAAAGGAAATGGTGTTTCTGGCTGACTATTTAGAAATCTTACTTAGCATCAGAGTGATGATAGTATTTCCATTTATTTTTCAACAAAAAACAACATCACTATAATATTATTTTATTGCTAAGCATTTACATTTGAAGGTAATATTTTGACGAGATTTCATTAAAAAAACAGTCCTACCTCATCTACGAACTGGTTAAAAAAGAATAGGTGCCTTTCACTGTCAAGCCTTATAGACCTCTTCCCCGTCCACAATGGTTGCTACAAGGTTTGCCTGTGCAACCTTTTCAATATCGTCATGGAGAAAATCACAATCATAAACCGTCATATTGGCAATCTTGCCAAACTCGATGGATCCCAGCCGATGCTCCTGGTGCCAGGCGTATGCGACATTTATGGTAAGGGCACGCAGGGACTGTTCACGTGTGATCGCTTCCTTGACATTGAGCGGTAACGTTTCTATACCCAATGTCTTTGGCGCATTACGGGTTTCAGCCATGTAAATGCTGTTTCTGATACTGATGGACGGTGAAACAGGATAGTCCGAATGGAACACGGTACATGCGCCCGCATCAAAGAAGGATTTGATCGGGTATGAGTTTTCTGCCAGTTCCTTACCGACATAAGATTCCTCAATCTCATAGAAGCCCGGAATTTTCGCAGTCCACAGCGGAGGAACTGCCGGAATGGAGCGGGTTGCGCCCATGCGGCGGATATCCTCGTCCGTGACAAAGTGCAAATGAGCCAGAACATTGCGCTGATCCATATCACCGGTAATTTTTTCCGCATCCTCGATGCAGCCCAGCATGAAATGGGTCGCGCCGCCGCCCTCGGAGTGAACGTGTACCGGAAGTCCCTCGGCATCTGCCGCTGTGATCAGCTCTACCATCTTGTCATGATCGTTGAAGCGTTCATTGCCGTGGTAGCCCGGCTGATCGGCGTAATCCTGGTTCTGCCAGCCTGTGTGCGCTTCGGTCACACCATCTAAGAACGTCTTTACACCGACTACATGGAAGTATTCACCGCTGTATTTTGCGCGGGTCGCGGCGATGCGGGCGACCTCCGCCTTCGGATCCTCCGGATTGTCCGGACACATAAGATACGCATAGGTACGCAGCTTAAGCTTACCCTCCTGCTCCAGCTCATAGAAAGCCTGAACAGCTATCTCATTGGTAACCTCCGTACCGGCATCGGCCACTGCTGTATAGCCGTTTGCAAGTGCCATATCCTGCCATGCGAGCAGATAGTCCTTGGCATTCTCGAGTGTAGTCGGGAGCTTGGGATACACTTCAAACACAGGTGCTTCACAGATGTAGCCGTCTGGTTCCCCGTTTTCATCCACGTGAACCAAATCGTAGCCCATTTTCTTTGCATAAGCCGCATCAATGCCCGCCCATTCCATCGCCTTTGTATTGAGCAGCATGGAGTGACCGCCGCCGGTCTGCATAAACAGCGGCTTATCGCTGCAGATCTCGTCCAGATACGCTTTGGAAACATATTCGTCATTTTCGGTCCACCCTGCTGCCAGGTAGAACTCGCGCTGCGGATTCTTTTTTATGAAATCACTGATGATCTCCCGGTATTTGTCGTAGTCAGTTGGGATAACCTTGGCGAGATTAGCCTGCCCGATCGCGCGGTCGCCTGCCAGGTAACAGTGGCAGTGGGATTCCAAAAAACCGGGATAGATGAAGTTCTCACCGTAATCCAGCACCTGAGCATCTGCACAGGCAAGCTTTTTTACTGCCTCCGCATCACCGATATAGGCAAACACGCCGTCCTTAACAAGCGCTGCTTTTGCAGTGGGCCTCTTTTCATCCATAGTGATGATGTTGCCGAGAACAATAGTCTGTTTCATGTGTAAATCCTCCTATCTTATTATTTATATTTATAGTTACGAAACTAACTCTGTCAGTTCACTTGCCATCTTTCACCACAAGGGAGGAAGCCATAGGCTTATCCTTGTCCGATGTGAAAAATTTCGCATTTTTGAAAATCCTGTCTGCTTTCATGCTTTTTTCCTAATCTCCCTACACGCTCCGCGGGGCGGCGTCTGGCCGAAAGGCCAATATTATCCTTACGCCGCCCCTGCAATATTTTAAGCTCTGTGGTTAATATATGTTTTACTGTTTCCTGAATACCGTTTTGCCCTTAAATACGGTTTCTAGCACCTGAATATCCTGAATACCTTCCACAGGAACGGATTCGATGTCACTGTCCAAAACGACCAGCTCCGCTGATTTTCCAACCTCGATGGAGCCTGTGATATCTTCAAGATGAGCCTGATAGGCGGGATGGATCGTATGTGCCTGAAGGGCTTCCTTAAGGCTGACACATTCCTCCGGCAAGGCAGCCGGAACATCCTTGAACAGCTCATAAGTCGGATCTCTCCTGACATGTCTTCTCGTCATAGCCACCTGGATACCCGTAATACCATAGGAGGGACTGACAAAGAAATCCGATCCGTAAGCACACACCACACCATTGTCGATCAGTGACTTACTGGGATATGTATTTCTGACAACATCCTCGCCCCAGTCAGCGACCATGATCGGTTCTTCGGTAGGATTATCATTGAACCATGCCGGCTGATTGCTGGCGATGATATGGCTCCTGCCCATACGAACCCTGTCCGGCGGATCAATAAACGTGCAATGCGCTATTATATTTCTGATATTGGGGTCCGGATACAGCTTCTGCGCGTTCTCATAGCAGTCGATCACTTTGTGGATAGCATAGCTTCCCATAGCATGTGTGTGAATATTGAAGCCCTCCTTGTTGGCAAGTGCCATGGACTCCTCCATATGCGCCTCATCCCAAAGAAGCGGTTCTCTTGTACCCGGCGTATGGTTCACCGAAGTGTCCGCATAGGGTTCGATCATTGAAAACTGCCCATCCGCGAAGTATTTTACCGTATTTACGGTAAACAGGTCTCCAACATCAAACTTCGTGCGGTTTGCAAGAGCCCTTTCCATGTCTTCCTGCCTTGTCGCATCGTTGACATTATGAACACCGGAAACCCTGGTGGTAAATTCTCCGTTTTTTGCCATTTCCGTCAGAACCGGATAAGATGCACCCTGCTGACAGTCACACATCAGTGTAAACCCGGTTGAGTTAAACATGTCAAAGCACTGCTTCAGAGAAGCCCTGTGTTCCTCCGGTGAAAAATCATAATTTGGAATACTGTCAATTATGGGAAGAAAGGTAACAGGCTCCTTTATATAGCCGCTGGGGCTTCCGTCTGCTTCCTTTACGATCAGCCCGTTATGATCATCCGTATCCTTATTGACACCGGCGGCTTCAAGTGCCTTTGTATTTAAGAGAACCCTGTGTCCACAGTACGACATCAGAACAGCCGGTTTATCCGGTACGACCACGTCAATATCATGTCTGGTGAACGGTCTCACGATACCCTGGAGCCCTCCTGAAAACCATGTTCTGTCCCATCCAAGTCCCCTGATCACCTTGGCATCCTTTTGTTCCTCGACATAAGCTCTCAATATGTCCTGAATCCTCTTTATTACACCCTCGGGCGTGTCCTTTTTGGGATCCGGTACAATAGAACTGAAACTGCATGTTGCGAATTTTTTTGCGGCATGAGCAAGATGCATATGTGCATCTCCAAGACCGGGGATGACGCTCTTTCCGTTACAATCGATAACTTCAGTGCTTTCTCCGATCCACTCCTTTACTCCCGCCTCGTCACCAACATACACGAATTTCCCGTCTCTGATGGCAACCGCCTGTGCATGTGTTTCCGTTCCATCCAATGCAATGGAATATACTTTTGCGTTTCTGTAAACCCTGTCTGCAGTCTGAGACATTTTTTGCTACCTCTCTTTCTTAAAATTTATGATGTCAGGATCAAAAGTACCTTTTGACCCTGACATCATGTTTATAGTAAAGGAACGATCTCCGTCAAAGATAAAAATATTTGGTGAGCGGATATATATTGTCCCAATCTATGATTTTGAGCACGGATTCCTTTTCCGGATGGATGTTGAATTCATCGAATACCATCACTTCCCTGTTCTCCCTATCATAGAGCGGCCATTCATGCGCCTTGCCGTCCGGAGATATATCCGCGGAAAGTGACGGGTTTCCTGTCTTTGCAAACTGAACCCACATTTTCCGCACCGTCTTTGAAAAGGTTTCGTCAAATACCCTGCCTGTAAGGCCAGTATCATCCGGGTGGTTAAGTACGGATGAAAGCTCGATCGCATGCGAGCACTTCACATACGGTAAAGAGGATTCTATCGTGAAGTAATAGGTGTATGACTTACCGCCGGCCTTTGCCTGCTCCTCAGACATTCTGATATGCGTTGCATTAAACCATAACTGGCTGAAAAGACGGCTGCCTTTTTCGTAGTTTTCTCCCTCCACGCTGTCACAGTAGCGCTCGATCAGTTCCTTATCCTCGTCAGGCAGCCCGGCGATCCTTCTCGTCTTACGGTCATCAGACCACATTCCGAAAAGCTCAGGCCCCATAAAATGGACAAAATAATTCATTTCATCCTTATTGCAGCCATGAAGTATTTCGATATCCTTTATGGCGCCCTTCGCATACGCATCATACGGGTCAACCGGCAGATATTTTCCGTCTCTTTCCGGACCTATCCGCAGTCCCGTCACCGCCGACACCCTAAGGAGCTCTTCCGCATCAACCTTATTCAGCTCAGCTACGGTTTTACAACCGAGTATCTCCATCACTTCATTTGTGCAGCCGATGGCCTCTTCCGTAGATATTGTTATGGAAGGACCGCCGCTCTGGGCGATGACCCTCCTGATATATTTGTGTGAACCCTCCACCAGAGGAAGCATGGTAACGCTTCCCGCGCCGGCAGATTCACCGAAGATAGTTACATTATCGGGATCGCCGCCAAAGCCTTCGATGTTCTCATGGATCCACTTAAGCGCCATCATCTGATCCATGGGGCCTAAATTCTGTGCATCCGGATAGTCATTGCCATCAGGCAGATGGGACAGGTGAATGTAGCCGAAAACACCTACCCTGTAAGCAATGGAAGCAAAGATCACGTCCGGGTTTTCCTTAGCGATATTGCCCAGGTCATACAGAGGATCGCCTGTCGCGCCCATTGCATAACCGCCGCCATGTATCCATACCATGACCGGTTTTTTTCCGGTGGTTTCACCCTCTGCCTTCCATACATTCAGATAAAGGCAATCTTCACTCTGGTAATAAAGCGAACCGCCCTCGCTTATATCTTCCATCTGGCGCGGACTTTTTGCATTGTAGTATGCCTCATATATGCCATCATCCGGTAAATATTCCACGGGAGCTTTCCAGCGAAGCTCTCCGACAGGCGGCTTAGCTGTGAAAGGAATACCCTTATATGCAATGATATTTTCAGATTTTCTGCCTACAAATGTGCCGTTTATGCACTTCACGGCAAGTGACTTGTCATAATTACCGTCAGTTATCTTCTTGTTTTCACCATACCTGGCTCTTGCCTTCTTCCTTGCATCATCAAGAGCTTTTCGTGTCTCCTCTGTCAGGGGCGGTGCCATCAGATTCTTAACTTCATTCATTTTTTTGTTTCCCTCCTTCCACTTCAGTTCACTTTCTCTCCGCAGATATATACCTCTGATGGCTTGTTATGGCTGAAACCATCATGCTCTGCTGTAAGCAGATCGGTATCAAACACCAGGAAATCAGCATCTTTGCCGGTCTCGATGGATCCCTTGCTATCCTCGATACCAAGCTGTTTTGCTCCGTTTATGGTATATCCGAGTATCATTTCTTCTATGCTCATCTGCTCAGTTGCGGGCGGATATGCCCCCTTAGTCCTGCTGTGTTCCAGAGCTTTTGTCTTATCGGTGATGTGGCGGGTCATTCCTACTTCCATACCAAGATAAGGGCTCCAGTTATCGCCGAAGAATACCTCATCGCTTGAGAAAGTAACGGTAGCTCCGCTGTCCCAAAGGCTCTTGCAGCGGTACATGGAAAGTGCCCTCTTTTCTCCAAGCAGCTCACACCATGCCTTAAAAGGATCTCCACCCATGTTGCCTGCATGCCACCACGGAGTGTAATCGGCGAAGACCCCAAGCTTAGCAAAGCGGTTAATGTCCGCATCATCCTGAATCTCCAGATGGGCACAGGTGACCTTCACATGGTATTCATCTCCGAGCTCCTTTCTGGCAATTTCCACACCGTCCAGTATCGTACGCGACGCACGCTCACCTACGGCATGTACGTGAAGATCCAGCCCTGCCTCGTTAAGGAGTTTTAACAGCTCTGCAATTCCCTCTTTATCAAAGGTTGTAGCTCCCACTGTGCCGGTATCCTCATATGGTGTTACAAGCGCGGCAGTCTGTATCTTTAAAGTACCATCCATAAAGATTTTTAATGTATGAACCTTTAAGTGCTCCGTATCAAACTCACGGCGGAAACGCTTTGTCTCTTCCACTGCCTCCTTCATCTTTTCAGGCCTTGTGAGAACATAGCATCCGTCCACATATACCGGGAGCTTTCCTTTTTTATCAAGGTCTCTTAAGTACGCATAAACACGCTCGTGAAGCTCGTTATGTTCCGGAAATCCCGCATCAAAGACACAGCTTACTCCAAATGTTACGGAGTCTTTTATCCAGCGGGTGAGGGCCGCTTCTATCTGCTCATCAGTAAGATTCTTCAAATGATCAAAAAGTAACCGCCAGCCTGCGGCTTCATATACATTTCCGGTAACATGACCGTCTTTGCGCACATAATAGCTGAGCCCCGGAACTATATCCGGCGTTTCGTCCGTTATATGATGCTTCTCTAAGATCCTTGAGTTCACCCAGACGCTGTGCGCTTCCGATTCCATTATAAGCAGCTCATTGTCCGGGCATATTGCATCGAGTTCTTCCTTTACAATAGTCTCATCGTTTAAGAGATCACGTTCCAACTCGAATCTGTACCGGTCAAGTCCGGGATTCTTTTTCACATATTCAGCCATGAAGTCCATGGCTTCCTTCTTGTTTGTACATTCGACATATACTCCAAAATCCGTATACTCAAATCCAACACCCAGACTCACATGGACGTGACTGTCAATGATACCCGGAATGATAAGTTTTCCGTTAAGATCCGTAACCTCACCCTCATAATCAGCAAGGCCCGCCTCCTCTCCCACATAGACGAATTTACCGTCCTTCACTGCAAGAGCTGCTGCCTGCGGCATATCTTTATTTGATGTGAAGATTTTTGCATTTTTGATGATCCTGTCTGCCTTCATAGCTGCTCCCTTCATAAGCCTCTTTTCAACCTTTTAAGTTAATTCCGCTCACTTGCAGGTGTAGACCCACTCTCCGCCCACCATGGTTCCAAGCACGGGCGAATCCTGGATATGCTCCGAATCACACTTGGTAATATCATCACCAAGTACCACCAAATCTGCTTCCTTCCCGATAGTAATACTGCCCAGCCTGTCATCACAAAGCATCTGATAAGCCTCATTAATGGTGGTCGCTTCGATCATCTGTTCTATCGTTACGCGCTCGCCCGCATTATGCAGTGTGTCCGGACGTCCGGGAAGCTGACGAATCACACCTTTCTGTATGCCTGTAAGCGGATAGGCCGGATTTGTAACAGGATAATCACTGGCAGAGGTTACCGTAACTCCGGCGTCAAAGAAGGCCTTCATCGGAAGCTGATTTTCAGCACGTTCTTCACCCAGAACAGCGACCATCATTTCAAAATAATCCGGTTCCATATCAAACCAGTGAGGATCTGTAGAAGCTATAACATTCAGTTTAGCCATACGGGGGATATCCGCCCTGTCTACCACCTGAAGATGAGTTATGGCATCCCTGTAATCATGGGATCCTGTCTGCTCCAATGCCTTCTCTATGGCATCCAGAGCCATGCAGAGTGCCCCGTCTCCTATGGCATGAGCGTGTACCGTAAATCCCAGCTCGTGAGATTTTTTGTATATTTTAATAAGGGTTTCCATGTCAAAGCGGAGCTGCCCATGATGCTGATGCTCGACAGACCACGGATCTGTGTAAGGCTGCTTCATATATGCTGTCGAAGGTGTCCCCGGCATCGTACCGTCTATCTGTATCTTGATATTGCTAAGCTCGAACATGCGCCCCCTGGTCTTCTTTCTAAGCTCTGCCGCATGTTCTATCTCTGCCATCGTATCATGACCTTCCGCCTGAAATACCTGATAAGCGGCATAGACATGCATTTTAAGCTTTCCTTCCATATCAAGCTCATGGCAGGCAAGTGCGGCATTGTCTGTAGTATCCCAGTTGATGATGGGTTCCAGGATCAGGGTCTCTCCATGAGCCAGATATTCCTCCTGATAGTGCAGGAATCCCTCCTTATACTGCTCAACCGAGAACACGGTAAGCTCCTTTAAGAGATCCATGGCACCTTCACGGAAATAACCGGTGGGATTCCCCTGATCATCCCGGGTGATTATTCCGTCACTTATATCCGGCGTGTTTTTGTCGATTCCCAGACGATCCATTGCGGCATGATTCACCCAATAAGAATGATGACCTATATCGGCAAGAACGATCGGTTTGTCTGTCAGGCCGTTAAGGAGATCCGCAGTGGGACCGTTCGGTCCCATATCCGGTGTGGGTATGAAGCCTGAGCCCTGAATGACGTCCAGCTCCGGGTGATCCTTAATGAACTCCTTAATCGCGGCAAGATGTTCCTCCAATGTACCCATGGGATTCAGATGTACAAAGAAAAGTGCTTCCGTTCCTCCGGGTGCGATATGACCGTGTCCCTCTCCAAATCCCGGAAGAATGATACCTTTATCATACCGGATCTCCTCCGTGTCCTTGTCGATATATTCCTTTACCCCCTCTTCGTCGCCCACATAGACGAACTTACCGTCAGAAATCGCAAGTGCCGCAGCCTTGGGCTTTTTTTTATCAACTGTGTAGATATTACCGTAGATGACCTTATTTACCTTCATTATCTGTATCTCCTCGTATTGTTAATTTACTTTCTTTCCCGCAAAATACACATCCGTCGGTTTGTTATAGCTGAAGCCCTCATGCTTGGCAGTAAGCAGGTCAGTATCAAAAATAAGGAAATCAGCATCCTTACCCTTTTCAATAGAGCCCTTGCTGTCTTCTATACCAAGCTGCTTTGCTCCGTTTATCGTATATCCGAGTATCATTTCTTCTATACTCATTTGCTCATCGGCGGAAGGATTTGCTCTGACGGTCCAATCTGTTTCGGCAGCTCTGGTTTTCTCATTTATCCATCTTGTCATTCCGACCTCCATGCCAAGGTATGGACTCCAGTTGTTAAAATCACCATAGTGGATATCATCGCTGGACCATGTAACATTGGCACCGGTCTTCCAGACCGACTTACAGCGGTACATCTTACACGCACGCTCCTCGCCAAGCAGCTTACACCATGTTTTATAAGGATCTCCGCCCATGTTTCCCGCATGCCACCAGGGCGTATAATTGGCGTTAACACCTAACTTTGCGAAACGGTCAATATCCGCGTCATCCTGAATCTCAAGATGTGCACAGGTGACTTTCACATGGTATTTATCCCCAAGCTCCTTCTTAGCCATCTCCACACCGTCAAGTACATTACGGGATGCGCCCTCACCTACAGTGTGCAGGTGCAGGTCAAGTCCTGCCTCATTAAGCTGAATAAGAAGCTCTGCGATCTGATCCTTATTGAAAGCAGCCGTTCCCTTGTCCCCGGTATCTTCATAAGGTGTCACAAGTGCTGCCGTTTCAATCTTTAAGGTACCGTCATTGAAAATCTTTAAGGTGTGCACCTTAAGGTGTTTCGTATTAAATTCACTGTTAAAGCTCTTAAGCTTTTTTATCGCCTCCGGCACCTGGCGGGGCTGTGTGATCACATAGCAGCCGTCTATATAAACGGGAAGTTCTCCTTCCTCATCAAATTTTTTTAATCGTCTGTAAACCCTCTCATGAAAATCATTGCATTCCGGAATACCGGCATCAAAGACACCCACGACCCCTGCATTGACAGAAAAATCGAACCAACGCTTTAAGGCGGCATCAATCTGATCATCTGTCAGTTTTTCCGCACCATCGATCAGAAAGCGGGTTTCCGCAGCCGCTTCAAATATATTTCCTGTTATATGTCCATCCTTACGCACATAGTAACTAAGTCCCGGCACGGGATCGATGATATCATCCGTAATGCCATGACGCTTAAGAAGCTTTGAATTCGCCCATATGCTGTGTGCCTCACCCTCTAAGATCATGATCTCACTGTCGGCACAGACAGCATCAAGATCTTCCTTTGTAATCTCTTCACCGTGCAGAAAAACACGCTCCAGAAGGAAATTGTAGCTCTCCTTGCCCGGATTGTTCTTAATATGATCAGCTATAAAGTCAAGCGCTTCCTTTTTGCTGTCACACACGATATACTCGCCCATATCCTTATACTCAAATCCGACGGGCATGGTAACATGGACATGGCTGTCGATGATTCCCGGCATTATGAATTTCCCGTCAAGATCCGTCACCTCGCCCTCATAATCCGAAAGACCGGCATCATCGCCGACATAAATAAATTTGCCATCCTTTACCGCAAGGGCTGTAGCCCGCAGAGTTTTCGTGTTCGATGTAAAGATTTTTGCGTTTCTTATGATTATGTCTGCCTTCATAGCGCCTCCTTTAATTAAGCCAAACAATATACAGTTATTGTACTTAAATAAATGTTAAAAATCCGTTAAAACATAAAAGTGATGAGGGTGCATTAACAGTCTTAAGTTATTAAGACTGTTAATGCACCCTCACCAAAACCAAAAAGAGGTTACCTATTCTTCATTTCATTTGACACATACCTTCCGGATTTATACTATATTTACGTAAAAATGACGGTTCTTTACTGCTGTGAAAGACAGAGGCTGTTATCTTCGTCCTCTATAAACTCCACCTTTATGCTTGCAATTCTCCCTGCGCAGATCCTTTGGTTAAGATAGTCTCCTCTTTCGATAAAAATATATCTGACAAAAGAATCCGCAAACAACCAGAATAACACATAGAAAAATTCCTGTGGAATATCACCAAGGTATTTTCCAATTAATGAAAGGAGAATGCCTGAGATCACGGTACCAATCACCATTTCTCCAAAAACGAGCCGATGATGTCTGTTCTCCTGTATAATCTTGCCAAGTTGATAGTCTCCGTCCGAAGTGATCGTGTCAACAATGATCTTTTTTTGCTCCTCGGTAAACTGTGACCCGTATATCTCAAGAACGATAGGATACTTTGTCGGAATACACTCAATAAAATCAGTAATATAATCCGAAAACTCAGAGTTAAGGCTCACACAATCCCTAATGCTGTATTTGCATATGATATCGTCCATATTTTGTACATAACATGGAATATAAGCTATCCCCTCTTCAAGAACCTCCTTATTCAAACGATGCTTCAGGAATGACTTTTTATTCAGAAATTTTTCTATGTTATTATCCGTTTGCATCTTTTCTCTCCTATCCACGGCTTATATCACCACTTCCTTATTTGACTTGAGTATAGCACAGAGATGCTGATTTTCCCCACAAAAATTCACGATTTCTAATGGGAAAAGTTCACAGTGACAGGCACCTATAGTCGGCACCTATAGTCTTATTATCATCAAGTATCACCGCCTCAAAAGAATCTGCTGATTACCAGCTCATGGAATTAGTATACCACTGCATCATCTGCTGTGTATCCATCGATTGAACCGGCCTTAACCTGGATACATGCGTAGCTAAGCTCTGAATCATCAGCCGCAAAGAACTGTCTCTTTCCTTCGGGTGAAATCTTGACTACATCGCCCTTTGCGATTTCAACATCCTCTCCATCTACAGAAGCTTTGCCCTTTCCTGAAAGGATGATATAGATCTCTTCATTTTTCTTATGTGAGTGTACAAAAGGAACACTTGCTCCGGCAGGAAGATGATTGATGCTTATTTCCGCTCCTGTCAGCCCCAGTACATCATGAAGCTCTGTTCTTGGGTCCTCAGTTACATTTACTTTTTTAAAATTTGACATATTGTTTTCCTCCATTTGTTTGCTATTTGTTTTTGTTTGCTGTATCATCATTTTATCTCTAAGAATTATCCAAACAAGTACGAACATTTATAATACATAGTTATATTTATGATACTATCACGCATTTTCAAGGAGAAATTTTCATGAAAAGTATATATGGTCAATGTCCTTATGCAACAACCCAGAGAGTCCTCCAGGGGAAATGGGCTATAGTTATCCTCTTTCAGCTTAGTACCGGGACAAAACGTTTTAACGAACTCGAACGTAACATTCCGGAAATCACAAGAACAATGCTCACAAGACAGTTAAGACAATTAGAGGATGATAAGCTTATCGTCAGGAAAGTATACGCTGAAGTTCCGCCAAGAGTAGAATACAGCCTTAGCGAAATGGGTGAAAAATTCAGGAAGGTATTGGACCAGATTGAGTTATTCGGATTTGAATATATTGAAGAATTAAGGAAATGCAATGCTTACTCTTAAAGACCTTGCCTTTGATCATGATGATATTATGATGGATGCGTTAAAGAAATCCTGATGGATCAGGATTGTACTTTAAAATAATGCAACTGTTGACATTAGACTTCTATATGTTAGAATGTGAACGTCATCGGAGGGTGAGTTATTCGTTTTGAAATAACGAGCTGGATAAGATGTCTGGTTGAAATACCAGCTTCTTGTCCGGCTTTTTTTATTACCATAAGGAATTTGGACGGAGGAAATACTCAATGGAAAGAAGAATAGATTTTACATCAGGTGCTATAGTTATACCCCTTCTTAAGTTTGCGGGACCGGTTCTTTTAGCCTTATTTCTACAGGCGATGTACGGTGCTGTTGATCTTTTGGTGGTGGGAAAGTTCGCGGAATCGGCTGATGTATCTGCTGTTTCCACCGGTTCTCAGATTATGGCAACCATCACAAATATAATCAGCAGCCTGTGTATGGGTATGACCATTTTTCTTGGTCAGAAGATCGGTGAAAAACGTGCAGATGAAGGAGGAAGGATCGTCGGCAGCGGACTCGTTTTGTTTGCAGCCATAGGTTGTTTCCTGACAATGCTTATACCGGTATCCGCACCAAAGCTTGCCTTGACCATGCATGCTCCGGTCGAAGCATTTGAATTGACAACTACATATATCCGAATCTGCGGAGCCGGAATAATAGTAATCATGGCTTACAATATGATCGGTGGTATTTTCAGAGGCATGGGAGATTCCAATACTCCTCTTGTCACAGTTTTGATAGCATGTATCTGTAATATAATTGGTGACCTTTTATTTGTTGCGGTTTTACATATGGGAACAAAGGGCGCAGCGCTTGCTACTGTGGGAGCTCAGTTTATAAGTGTAGTTATCTCATGTATCCTTATTTCACATAAAACTCTGCCTTTCAAACTGGAAAAGAAAATGATCACATGGAACACTCGCATAATCAACAGAATCCTTGTGCTTGGAATACCTATTGCCGTACAGGATCTTCTTGTTGGAATGTCTTTTCTTGTGATCCTTGCCATAGTGAATTCTATAGGATTGGTGGCATCCGCAGGTATAGGCGTTGCAGAAAAAGTCTGCGTGTTCATAATGCTTGTTCCCATGTCCTTTATGCAGTCAATGTCAGCCTTCGTTGCCCAGAACAGAGGTGCGGGAAAACTGGATAGAGCATTTAAGGGATTCCGTGCCGCTGTGGGAATTTCATTTATATTTGGTGCGGTAATGTTCTATACGGGATTTTTCCATGGAGACCTGCTTTCTGGTATATTCTCCTCTGATGCAGCTGTTATTCAGGCCGGATTTGAGTATATAAAGGCATATGCTGTAGACTGTCTCTTCACGTGTTTCTTGTTCTGCTTTATCGGTTTCTATAACGGGATGGGATATACCACATTCGTTATGGCTCAGGGTATTATCGGAGCATTTTTAGTCAGAGTACCGGTATCTTTTCTGATGAGCAAGCTGATGCCGGGTTCTCTGTTCCATATCGGCCTTGCCACACCTTGTTCCACAATAGTACAGATACTTCTCTGTTTTGGATGTTTGATATATATGTCACGTAAGCTTCATTTGAGAGTCTTCCGCTTACTATAGGAATATTTACACGCATTACTACCCATACCAAACGGTATCCTTAAAGTAGTATCAAGATAATTATTATCCGTTCACTAACTGAATTGTTACTCATTCTGCATGTAGTTCTGCTCTTTTTTCATATATTTTCTTGTCCTGTCGTCTCATGAAAAGAATTCTGGACAGAATAAGAATCAGGCTACTGCCTACAAAAATCTGAATCGGATAAGTAAACAATACGCTTTCAGATATTATCATGCTAAGCATAGTAATGGCGCCTACCGGCGGCATATACATTTTAGAAAAATAAATAACGGTAAGCATTCCACATGTAGCAACTATGGCTGCAATCGTAAGAGGAAGCCCTAATCTGATAACAAAGATATATCTTGATATCACACCAATTATGGAACAAAGAGTTATCACTGCAACCGTTTTGACCGGTATATTTCTTGTCTTGTTTCCCGGTCTGGAAAACTCAGTAAATGCCACAAGTAACGGAGGAGCCACGACAAATCTATAACCTGTTTTGAATGCAACACCGGCAATTACTGTCACACAAAGGATTCTGATAGCAGTATCTATCATGTCGTCTTTTGAATTCAGCATCACAGGAACATATTCCTCATCTGTCCGAATTCCATGAAACAGAAAAAGATTATGGAACAAAATCACAAGTGAAGTAAGTATAAATGCAGCTATTGGGTACACTATACTTGTAGTCTGCATCATCACCGGCAGCACTATTGCTGATACAAATGGTGCGAATGTGGTTCCAGAAAACATAAATAGCACCTGGGCGATTGTAAATGCCAGAATCACTTCTATATACGTACTAAACGGAACGAATCTAACAATGCAAACTCCCATTATCGCGCAGCCTGTAATCAGGGCTAGCATACGCCTTCCGTTTACCTTCCAGCTTCTCTTTTTTGCCACCATATATCCAACTGCTAATGCTGTTATCTCTGGAAATATTATCTCCTTCTCATTTAAAACCTCTGCAGAAAGTGTCATCAAAGCTACTAACAAAACGGTACTTGCGTACGGGATCACTTCCTTAATCTCAATATTTTTCATTACAGTTTTCCTATAACCTTAGAAGAATATTTTTGTTCTAACAATTTGAAGAGGCTGTCGCTTATAGACAATCATCTTAAGCGGCAACCTCCAACCATTATACTATATGTTTAAGAAAGAACGTATACGTTTGGCGATAATGTTTATTGGTCTTTTCGTGCTTTAGCATGCACAAGACTTCAGGCGGTTATAATCTATATGTTTTTTAGTTTTCTTTATCTCTGTAATGTCACTCAGTTCGAGTTCACAGTGACAGGTACCTATGGTCCAAAAAGGCTTGGATAATAAGGATAAATTACGTGATTAAAGAAGATTATTTATGTCGGATTTTTACACTACCTTGATTATAAGTGTTAGAAATATTACAATTAAGGTATACATTGTATACTTATGGGGGCTTATTATATGCTGAGCATAAAAGAATTAAGGGAGATGACAGGACTCACGCAGGTAAAATTTGCCGGGATGTATCATATCCCTTTACAAACTGTAAAACAATGGGAAGCATCAAAGGATAGTAAAGCATATCGAACTCCACCTGTGTATGCATTAAGATTGCTGGAGTTAACTATACTTCGGGACATTGAAGATAAGATGGTCGCTCTTATTCTTGATGAACGGAACAAAAAATCAAAGTATAGTCATCAGGATGAGTTGCTTAAGACAGCACAGGATATTTGGGGTTAAACATGATATATATTCTTTTACATAAAGAGATTCCGGTTTGTGTTTTTGAATTGGAAACAGAGGTGGTTTCCGGAGTTATCAATCTTAAGACAGCCGATCATCTTCCTCTCCCTTTGAAAAGGATTGTCCATTATCAAACTGAGTTTGTACGTGAAGTGCTTGAATCTCAGCTGATACTTAATGAAGAAGGCTGTACGCTTGTTGATATATGGTTGAATAACAGAACAATTCCAGCAAACCGGAAAAACAGGCAAAGGAATGATGATTTTCCAAGGAATACCCTGGCATGGATGTTGGAGAATCACGCCTGTTCCCTTGATGATTGCTATTGGATCCGCAGAAGAGATGAACATATGACGTGGGAAGAGGTAAATCTCTACGGTTATGATCAAGTCGATGTTCTTACTCAGGAGAAGCTTGCAGAAAAGACAATATATAGAAACGGTGCCAATTCTACTCTTGGTGGTGAATTGGAGAAATACTGGTTTTGTGAAAAAACAGATACAGGTGTAACCCTGAATATTTGTAAGAAAGTCTCTCCTTCTGAAGATGTGCTAATAATAAGAGAAATGCTTGCAAATATGATCTATGAAAGAATCGGGTACGACAATTATTGTAAGTATCAGTATGTGTTGAATTCTGAAAACCAGATCGTTGGGTGTTTTTGCAAAGCATTCACAACCGAAAAGTTGGAGCTTGTTACGGCTTATGATTTGCTCGAAGAGTACAATTTCACTCAGCAGGATGACCTGTTTAGTATACTTGTTGAGCTGGCGGGAAAATATGGATTATCCGGTGGAGCTGTATGGAGATATCTTGATATTCAAACTATCGTGGATTATCTCATCACTAATCGTGACAGACATCAGGGAAATATCGGATTTCTGAGAGATCCTGATACCTTACAGATCGTGAGTACCGCTCCGGTCTATGATTCGGGCAGCAGCGAAAATATGGAATATGAACTTCCGATAGATACGGAACATACGAGAGTAAATGGTCTGTATCATACTGAAAAAGAATGTCTGGAACACATTTCTGATTTGAGCTGTGTTGAATTAGATAAATTACCGGATTGCACAGAAATCAGAGCCGAGTTAGACAAAAGCAGTTCACTTAGTCCGTCAAGAAAAGATTATCTGGAAAAGCTTTATATAGACAAAATTGCTGTATTGAAGATAATGCAGAAGAAAGATTAAATTTAAACCACTTAGTTTATGATCAGGATGATACAGTACTATTTACCGGATCATCTCAATCATACCTGATGTTCTAAAACCCACTTAAAAAGGTTTTCATATTCAAGGCTTCCATCCGCTATAGATAATATCATCTCATACAATTCTTTTTGTGTGTAATCGAGTTCAATACCATTTATAGCAAGGAAAACGAGCATTGCATGCGCTCCGATACGTTTATTTCCATCAACCATGCAATGGTTTTTTATCAGTCCATAACCTAATCTTGCAGCCTTAGCCTGAATTGTAGGATATAATTCTTCTCCGCCAAAGGATTGAAATGGGCTCTCTAATGCTGAATCCAAAAGATTATAATCTCTTACCCCATCACTTCCACCAAACTCCTCTATAAGCTGGGAATGAAGCATTAGAATTTGCTCTTTACTTAGTTTCTTCACTTAGCAAGCACCTCATAAGCTTCTTTATTTTTCTTTAATAGTCTTTTGGATATGGCAAGCACATCCTCATCCGGAGCTATTGCATTCTCCTCAGCCTTACTAAATTCAATAACGAGATAACGCGGAACATTATTTTTAAGAATTACAGCTGTTCCCTTTTCATCAACAAGCTTAGTAACCTTGGAAAAATTCTGGTTTGCTTCCGTTATGGAAATCATTGTATTGGTATCTATTGTCATGTGAATACCTCCATTTCATGTTAATAGAATACCATTTAATATAGCTATAATTCAACCTATTTTTCACAATATAATTAGCATGCTATACATAAAAAGCGGTTAAAATCCGAAAGTACTGGATTTTAACCGCCTTGGTTTATTATGAAGATGATAGAGTTCTATTATCTGATCATCGATTTTTAGAGGATTACCGGCAGTTTAGGGGGCTGCCGGCTTGAGTAGTATGAAAAAACATTTTAGGGGTATCAGATGTTCCTCATCTGATGGTCATATAATATCACCGGATGCTGAAAGGAAACTGAATATCCATTATTTCTATATGGTCTAAAAACAGACCATATGCATTTTCCTTAGACCATGATATGATTCTCAAGTCAAAAGAAATAATAGTCTATTATTCAAAAAGAATTCCCACTTTATCAAAAAATGAATAAAAGCAATTGACGATATGCGATAAAACACATATTATTGAAACTATAGAGGAAAATAATGAACGAAT